>JAHKLW010000028.1 GCA_020854815.1 Methanofastidiosum sp.
GTATTGGCATGATCAGTTTAGAAACGGCAAAAGAGATAGAAGGAATTATCTCAAAAATTATTGAAATTGACATTTAGATTCTTTTTCGCATAATTACTCTTATGCGCAATTAATTACTAAGTCTATTTTTGATTACGAAGAATTCAAGAAGATGCTAGCCAATCGGCTAACTCTAAGCTGGAGGGTATTTAAGAGTAAGACAGATCCTAATCCAGATAGAGTATAATCATTTACCAAAAAGGATTTAATATGAATAAATCAAATCCTAAGCATGCTTCCTAAATTAAACAATAATCAATCAGTTTGGGTAGAGATCACAAACCCTATTCATGGTGGAAAAGGATGGGAATTTGGAACATGTCTTTGGAGTCCTGTTTATAGTAATTCAAAAAATGGAAATAAAATTAAATCTTGGAAAATAATGGAAAAGATTTCTCCCGGAGATATAATATTAAATTTTGAAAAAAAGACTGGGGAAGGACACGTTTATTTATTCCCAGTGCGTTAGGATAATGTATATATCACAAATGCCTATTCTCAATTTATGGGAATTTACAAAGAAAAGGTTTTGCTTTCAAAAGAAGAAGCACGTTTGATTAATTCACAAATAACTGAATCCAATATTAATACAATTAGGGAGTTCAAAAGCTACCTAATTGCGAGCAGAATCGGCATCTTGAGGACTCTCCGCTATATGATTGATTTGAGGCTTATCTGCCAGAAATATAAGGACAAAGACTTTGCAGTATGGAGCTCCAAGGACATAATCGAAGTAATGGAAAAGGTCGAGATTGAGGACATATCTGACTCATCCAAGAATGAGTACAGGAGGACATTGAGGAAGTTCTTCAAGTGGTTGAAGGGGGAAGACTGGCCTGAACTAAAAGCCCTGAAGGGCGAGAAAAAGCACTCAAGAAAGCCACAGGTCCTAACTAGGGAAGAGATACTAAAGCTGATTGAGGCAGCGACAAATCTTCGGGACAAGGCGGCTATTGCTCTGCTATATGACTGCGGCCTTAGGATAGGGGAGCTTGCATCAATCACCTTCAAAGACCTGACCTTCAATGACTACGGCGGGAAGGTGAAGGTAAGGGGAAAAACTGGCGAAAGATTGGTGCCGTTTGTCATGGCCGAACCCTACATAAAAAACTGGATTCAGATTCACCCCAATGTTCATCCCAACGAATCGCTTTTTGTTGGAACTGGGAACAAGAACTTTGGGAAGCCGCTCTTCTATGAGTCATACAAGAACATGCTAAAAAGAGCAATAAATAACTCCAAAATTGAGAAAAAAGTCACACCGCATATCCTAAGGCATACCAGGGCAACTCATCTAGCCTCAAAATTGACTGAGTCTGAAATGTGCCATTACCTGGGATGGCAGCTTGGATCTGAGATGCCCAAGGTCTATGTCCACCTTTCCGGGAGGGACATCGACAAGGCCATTTACAATAAGGTTTATGGTCTTGATACAGGAGATAAAAAAGAGGGGGAAATCAACCTGTCATATGCCTAAGATGTAAGAAGAATTGTGGCCCTACATCGGAATACTGTTACCGTTGTGGCATCCCTAAAGGAAGAAAGGATACTCAACATAGAAAAAACAGGCAGCGAAGTTAGAAATGATTATTTCAAGTTTGCACAAGAAAAGCCAGACATGCTTGAAGATATGAGGGTTTTCATGGAGATGCTTGAAATGATAAAACAAAATCCTAAGCTAAAGGCTGACTTTTTCAAAATAGCTGCTAAGAAGAATAGGGCCAATGGTACTGGAAAATCAACATTGCTTAAATGCATTAATCTCTCTCTTAAGCCAAAAGGAGGAGTCATACTCATTGACAACAGGAATCTATTCGAGCTAGATAGAAAAGAGATCGCCAGAAACATAGGCGTTGTCCCTCAGAATTCAGCGATTAACTTTCCGTTCACCGCGTTTGATATAGTTTTAATGGGTAGGACGCCTTATCTAGGGCAAATTAATAGGGAGAGCTTGGACGATATACGAATTGCAAAAGAAGCAATGGAAATTACAAATACAGAACATCTAGCAGAGAGGCCAATAGATGAAATAAGCGGAGGAGAAAGGCAGAGAGTTATCATAGCTAGGGCTTTAGCACAACAACCTAAAATATTGCTATTGGACGAGCCGACATTACATCTGGACATAAATCACCAGTTGGACATACTAGAGCTGGCAAAAGAACTAGCCAGAAAGAATAAACTCGTCGTAGTACTGGTATCCCACGACATTAATTTATCTAGCAGATATTCGGATAAGCTGGTATTGCTTCAATCCGGAAAAATCTTTGCCATAGGAAAGCCTGAGGAAGTTATCACAAAAGAGAATATGCGAGATATTTACAATATTGAAGTTGAAATGAACTATAATTCTAAAATCAAGCCGTTCACTATTGTTCCTTTACGCAACATAAGGAAATAAACGAGATGTCAAATTATGTATTATGGAGATATCTGGCCAAAAAGGTTATATAGTATTAGCGATATGCCTAGATGAACATATCGGAGGTTAAATAATTATGAAAATGAGAAATAAAAAAATGGAAATGCTTGTTCTACTTGCTGTACTGACTGTTGCAGTATGTGCTGCTGGTTGCACGAGTCAAGGAACAGAATCAAGCACGAGTAAAACAAGAACTGTAGTTGATATGACTGGAAGAACGGTAGAAGTACCAACAGAAATAAATCGAATTGCAGAACAATTTCCAGCACATAACGAGGTACTACTATTACTTGGTGCCGCAGATAGACTTGTAGCTAGCAGAAAAACTGTAACAGATAATATTTGGTTTCAGAAAATGGTCCCGAGTCTAAAAGATGCATCTCTTCCATTTGAGTCAAGCACTGTCAATGAAGAACAACTTGTAGCCATTAAGCCGGATGTTGTATTTACTTCTTCTTTTGCACCATTCGAGAAATTGGCAGAGAAAGGTGTCCCTATAATAGTTCTTAATACAGTCGATTTTAATGATTTAAAATCTTATGTTCGCCTAACTGCAGAAATCCTTGGATCGGAAGATGCAAAAGCAAAGGCAGAGAAATATTGCAACTATTTTGATCAAAACATCAATATGATAACAGCGGCAACTGCTGATATACCTCGTGAGAAGAGGGTCAAAGTTTACTATGCAGCTTCAGGACCTTTGAATACAGAGGGAAATAATACAATGGTGAAAGAATGGATGGAGATTGGAGGAGGAATTAATGTTGCTGCAGAGGGCGGTGTAGAAGGAGGATTTAAGGACGTTTCTATAGAAGATGTTGTAACGTGGAATCCAGATATAATAATAGTTCGTGATGCTCCATTTAAAGATGCTATCCTAAATGATAAACGATGGACAGAAGTAAATGCAGTTAAAAATGGTAGGGTCTATATCAGTCCAAA
>JAHKLW010000029.1 GCA_020854815.1 Methanofastidiosum sp.
ATCACTCTTTTATAGACATCTGATAATTCTGTTATATAATTTACTGTTAGTGATTGTGATGAAAGATAGAATCGAAAGGCTTTTTGGATATATCGCTAAAGAAAAGAAGGATGTAGAGTGTGTCCTTGTTTCAAGGTCAACTTTTCCTGACGTCAATTTCTTTTATTTCAGCAAGGCTTCAGGCGGCCTTTTTGACGGATCTTTTCTAATTTTATACCCTGATGGCAACTCAAAACTTTTTACCTCGACGATGGAGCAGGAAGCGGCTGAAAAATCCAAAGGTGATTTTGAGATCTATGTTTATAACTCTAGAGATGAGCGGATTAAGCTTCTTAAAGAGCATATAAAAGGACAGAATCTCGGCCTTTCTTTTTCCTCGATAACTTATTTGGAAGTTGAAAAGTTAAAGGAGACCTATAAGGGGAATCTAGTTGACGTAACAAAGGAGATTAATTTTACAAGGGCAATCAAAGACAAAAAGGAAATTGAAAATATAAGAAAAGCATCCAAGATAACATCCAAAACATTTGGGGAAATTCCAGCTATGCTAAGAGATGGGCTTACAGAAAAAGAGCTCTCTTTCAAGATAGAGTTTCAACTCAAGAAAAATGGTGCAGATGCCCTTTCGTATGACACTATTGCAGCCTTTGGTGCAAATTCCTCTTTGCCACATTATGAGAGTTCTGATTCGGCTTTAATGAAAGGAGATTTTGTGCTATTGGACTTTGCCGGCAAATACAATAGTTATTGCTCTGATATGACACGAACTTTCTTCTATGGAAAAGTAAGCAAAGAACAAAAGAAGATCTATGAAACTGTCCTTGAGGCGCAGGTCCTAGGAATTGATGCCTTGGAGCCTGGAGTAATTGCAAAGGATGTTCACAACAGCGTGTCAAAATACATCGACAGCACTGAATTTAAGGGGAGATTCATCCACTCTCTTGGCCATGGTATCGGGCTTGAAACTCATGACACGCTTGGCCTAAGCCCGATAAGTGATTATACGATTGAAGAGAATATGGTTTTCACTATTGAGCCTGGAATATACATCCCTGAATTGGGCGGGGTGAGGATTGAGGACACTTTGGTTGTTAAAAAAGGAAAGCCCGAAATACTTACAACTTTTACAAAAGACCTTTTGGTCATATAGGGCCGAGAAATTCTGCGTTCTTCCTTGGAAATCCTAACTCTATAATTTTATTCTGAACTTTTTTTATGTCATAATCTACAAATCTCACTTCTAGGGAATAATCGTCTTCGTCGAAAATTACATACTTTGCCTTATGGATCCCGTCTCTTGGCTGGCCAACGCTCCCGACGTTAAGTATATACTTCTTCTCTTGATCAAGCAATATTTTTCCTTCTTCCATTGACTCAAATTTCAATTCATTGTTTTCGATGTAATATTTTGCAAGAAGGTGGGTGTGACCTATAAAGCAGAGTTTAGAATCGAATTGACTAAAAAGGTATTTTATTTCACCGATGCTTTTTCAGGTAATGTAACCGCGCACGTTATCTGGGGGAGATGCATGGGCAAAGTGGAAATTTCTACAATCGATTGATTTTGGTAACTTTTTAAGATAATTTTTTTCATCTTTTCCTAAAATATCTAAAGTAACCATGATACTTTCATGTGCAATTCCGCCAAGGTCATTCAATAGCTCCATATCAAATGTTGCAACATCATGATTTCCTAGTGTAGAGTTAATGTTTTGATCAATAAAAACATCGACCACTTCATTTGGATAAGGCCCATAACCAACTAGGTCTCCAGTGCATATTATCTTGTCTGTCTCTTGCCCTTCTATATCTCTTAAAACTGAGGATAATGCTTCGCTATTTCCATGAACATCGGACATTACAGCCAATCTCAAATAATGCCTCCAAGATAAACAACATTGGATTTAAGACCGAGAGATATCAAGCTTACCAATATCCCTGCAATAAGTGCACCTAAAGAGATAACAACAAATGACCATTTTCTATTTAGGCCCAATAAATAAGCTAAGAAAGTTCCAGAATAAACTCCCGTCCCTGGGAGGGGGATAGCTACAAATATCATAAGACCAATCATTTCCCAATCGGAATACTTCTCATACTTCCTATGTACCCTAGATTCCCATATCAGATACAAACGATCGATAATTTTTATTCTCCTTACAATTGGAAATATGTGGTCCAAAGCTACAAACAGAACTGGTATGACTAATATTCCACCCATTAAACTAATCAATAGAACTCGTGTGACGTCCAGACCCATTATTATCCCAAACGGTATGCTACCCCTCAGTTCTAGCCACGGTACAATTGATATTAGAAAAACATACAGATATGGATCCATCTTAGTTACCTCTTATATCACATCCACCTGGAGGGAGTGCTTGAACAATTCCGTCGATGTCATCAGTTTCAAAGATCTTTGCTAATCTCTTGGCAAATGACTCTTTCTTATGTTTGCCAGGCATTATTTTTACGTTTTTAACTGTATGCTTTTCAATTGGTATATCAGGCCCACACATAAACTTGCCTTCAGAGGTAATACCAATTGTTAGCTTTATAGATACAGATTTGATGTAGTTTCTTTTACCCTTTATAGAAAAAGCACCTTTTTTCAGATATTCTCCCGACGGGGCTTCCTTTGTGACCTGATCCGGTTTGACCCAGTATGCGTCGCCGCCGCCATACCCGTCTTTCCAGAGGGAGGAAAATGATACTGCAAATATTGCGGCCTCATTTAAAGTAATATCAGTTGCCTTGCTGCCATCTTTTACAACAACATGTGGCGCGCCATATGCGTCTGCATGGAAATAAATGTCATTGTCTTCCATGTACTTCTTTACAATCACCTCATTAGAAGAAGAATCCCTTCCCCCTAAAACGATGTTCCCCTCACTTGAAATAAACCATCTGAATCTTTCAAACCATTCCCTTGCTTTCTTTTCAATTGCTTTCGGTTTTTCAACTTCCAACTCTTCCTCTTGTTCTTTAAGAGACAAAAGTTTGGCTTCGGTGTTTTCCATCGCTATTCTTGCACCGTCTATCTTTCTCTTCATTTTTTTTGATTTTTCATAAAATTGATTAGCATTTTCATTGACATCTTTTTTCAATTCGATTGGAAGTTGTACATCAAAGTTAAAGGTAATTATACCAGTCTTGAAGTCAACATCGGAAATTAATTTATTTTCTGCAAGCTTTTTCTTAATCTCGTCAAGAGAATAGTTCTTTTTTGCCTGTTCTATGACCTTTATCGATTCTTCGATTATGGGATATTTTTCGTATGTCAAATCACCCAGTATTTTGTAAAGCTCTCTTTCTTCTATGTATGAGTTATAAAGGTCTCTTTGAGATTTCAGCATTCTTTCAAATTTCTGGATCTTTTTCTGGTGAGTGGATAACTCTTCCCTCAAAATCTCTTCAGACTCGCCCTTGCCATAAACTTCATCCAGAGCCTTTGAGAAAGAGTCGTATCTGACCTTTTCAAATTCAGGCCCATTGTATGAAACTAGATCATAAGGAACTATGTCAACTACCTGATCATTTTTCTTAATGATCATTGGGTCTTTTTTTAAATCGCTTAACGTGATGAGGGCATCTTTAATCTTGAGGGCTTCTTCTTTTGATATGTCTTTCTTGGATTTATCAACTCCCGCTAAAAGACATAACTCCTCAGCATATAGTCCACCTATATTGAGCTGTGTTGCAAGCTCCCTTACAATCTCTTTTTCTTTTGACAGTTCAATTATTTCCTCTACGCTAAGGTCAAATCCTTTTTTCTTTTCAGGAAATATGTATGCGGATTTAGGAGCTAGAGTCCTATCTTTCATATACTCTCTAGAGAGAATACCAACAATAACATTCTCGTTATTTGCCAAGATTATGTTGCCATCTCTAAACATCTCAACTATCAAAACAAATTTTACAACTGGGTTATTATCCTCATAAAATCCAAAAGAAAACATGAGAATTCTATCAAAATCATATTGTTCGATTTTAAAGAGCCACATCGCTTTAAGGTGCTTTCTTAAAAGCATTGCAAACCACGTTGGATTTTTTGGTGCAGGCTTTGGGTATGATGTAACAAAAACTGCAAGTGGTGGTTTTATTACAAGGTCTTCTCTGCCTCGACCAAAAAATTTTATCCTTATCTCGTTGCCAAGCTGATATATTTTGTCTACCCGCATTCTTTCTATATCGGATAATTCTTTTGTGATCTCTTTAAGGTCAAAGGTAGAGAACATAAAATAAAATAAAATAAAAGACTTAAAAAATTACGCTTATTTATTGCCTAAAAAGACCAAAATTGCTTCAAGTGCTGACTCTGGCTCCACGAAATTGACAAAGTCTGAAACATCTTCCAGAACTTTTTTCCCCTCGGTCATTACCTCTTTTGGCACCATTATGAACACTGGGATGTTGTGCAATCTGCACCCATAAAGTAAATCGTTTGGTGTTATTTTTTGATCTGTTAAAGGTAAGAACTTGTGCAAATATCCAACAACGGCACAGAGTTTGTCACTAGGGTCGATATGCGCAAGAAACTTCCCATGGCCGTCTAAGCCATTTCCAAGGGTCATTGTATTGTAGCCTTTTGCAATGAAAGAGCTTAATATCTTTGAATCTGTACCTTCTAGGTATCCTATTCTTTTTCTCATTGTATTCCTCCACTAATAATTATATATATTTTTCATTTGTATATATAATATATAAAAAATCTTATTATCCTCTAATATTTATATTTATTTATAGATATATAGCCAATCTAGGCCAGATAAAGTCTTAAAAATATTTTTATTTGGCCCCAATCTTAGACTTGTACGTTCCTGAATAATAATCTGGGCCATATGAAATTTTAGGGTTTACAAAAGTAAAATTTGGCTTGAATATGACCATTATAAGACAAAAAAAGATAATTAAGTAGTATATTAACAGTAATATTTTTAAATCATTTAGAATCAATAAATATGATATTATGGAGCCCATAGGTATGAAAACTACTTTTGATAATACGACGGGATTTTAATCCCATTCATAGGCTCCTAATTCTAGTAATTTATGATTTTAATTATGTCTTAAGTGGAGATTATCATGTCAAAGGTCAAAATAACAGATACAACATTGAGGGATGCCCATCAGTCCCTTATAGCCACAAGGCTTGGAACTGAGGATATGCTAGAGATTGTTGGCGAAATGGATAAGGTAGGTTTCCATTCATTTGAGATGTGGGGCGGGGCAACTTTTGACTCTGCCATAAGATATCTAAATGAAGACCCGTGGGAGAGAATTACGAAGTTAAAGGAAGAAGCGCCTAAAACACCTTTTCAGATGCTTTTGAGGGGGCAGAACTTAGTTGGGTACAAACACTACCCTGACGATATTGTCCATAAATTTGTTGAGGCCTCGTTTAATAGAGGAATTGATATATTCAGGATATTTGATGCCCTTAACGACATCAGAAACATGGAAGTTCCAATTGAGGCTATTAAAAATGTTGGTGGTCATGCGCAGGGGGCACTAAGCTACACAATTAGTCCTGTTCACACAATTGATTATTACATTAAGGTCGCCGAAGAGATGGTTGCCTTAGAAATTGATTCTATCTGTATCAAAGATATGGCGGGATTGATAAATCCAATGGACGCATTTAACCTTGTCAAATCACTTAAAGAAAATTTTGACTTGCCTGTGTGTTTACATTCACATTGCACAAGTGGTATGGCCCCAACAAGTTACTTCAAAGCAATAGAAGCTGGGGTCGATATAATTGATACCGCGATAGGGCCTTTCTCTTTTGGAACAAGCCAGCCTGGTGTAGAAACTATGTATGCAATGCTTGAAAACACTGAGTATAAATCAGATATAGATATCGAAAGGGTATTCAAAATTGCAAACTATTTCAAAAAACTTATAGATAAATACAAAGAATTATTGAGTCCAGCATCCCTTACTGTTAATACCCAGATTCTTCATTTCCAGATACCCGGAGGTATGATGTCAAATCTCGTGTCCCAGCTTAAGGAACAAAATGCGGGGGACAGGCTTGAAGACATTCTTCTTGAAGTCCCAAAGGTGAGAGCAGAATTAGGATACCCACCACTTGTTACTCCACTTAGTCAGATAGTTGGAGCCCAAGCTACATTGAACGTCCTTTCTGGTCAGAGGTACAAATTGATCCCAAATGAGGTTAAGAACTATGTTAAGGGATTATATGGAAGACCCGCAGCGCCTATTGATAAAGATATCCAAAAAATCGTAATTGGTGACGAAAAAGTTTCTTATGAAAAATCACCAGAATTAAAAAAACCTTCCTATCAAAAGTTCAAGGACGAAATAAAAGACAAAATCGAGAAGGAAGAGGATGTACTATCATATGCTCTTTTCCCGGAGATTGCACTTACTTTCTTTGAGAAAAGGAAAAACCATGTGGCTAAACCTAAGGTGGAGCAAAAAGAGATTGAGAAGGCAGCGCCAAAAGAAATCACAAAAACACAACCAAGTACTCAACAATCACAAGATAATGGTGGCTTTTCTTTGAGAGCTCCTTTGCCAGGAGCGGTCTTAAAGATAGTTGGTGAGATAGGAAAGCCTGTCAAAAAAGATTCAGTTGTTTTCATAATATCTGCAATGAAGATGGAAAATGAAATTGTTTCGCCGACATCTGGGATCTTGCAAAAGGTCTACGTAAAAGAAGGAGATATTGTAAAGACCGGAGATGTTCTAGCCACTATTGCTTAGAACTTTATTTTTCCTTCTTATTATTCTTAATGTTTAGAATATTTTTATAAGTTAAGATAAGTATCAGATTTTATCTGAATCAATTTTATAGTGAACTTTTCAAAGAGAGTGAAGTAGCTGACAGATGAAATAAGGATAATCCCAGTTTTAGGTGTACCTTTAATAAAAGAAAAAGACAATCTTGCCAAAATTATTTCTGAAAATATTAAACTAGAAGACAACGATATTGTAGTCATATGTGAAACTATTGTGTCTAAATCACAGGACAGAGTAATAGATATTAAAAAAATAAAACCTTGTGATAAGGCCATTGAGCTCGGCAAAAAAACAGGGAAAGATCCAAGATTAGTACAACTTATTCTCGATGAATCCAAGGAAGTTCTAAAGGTAGGAGATACCGTTATTGTAGTTGAAACAAAAGATGGGAATATATGCGCAAGTGCCGGTATAGATGTGTCAAATGTCTGTGGTGATGAAT
Organism: Methanofastidiosum sp.; assembly: GCA_020854815.1. Classification (NCBI taxonomy): domain Archaea; kingdom Methanobacteriati; phylum Methanobacteriota; class Candidatus Methanofastidiosia; order Candidatus Methanofastidiosales; family Candidatus Methanofastidiosaceae; genus Candidatus Methanofastidiosum; species Methanofastidiosum sp. The sequence continues at coordinate 7,211 of JAHKLW010000029.1, forward strand.
CCATAGTTGGTCTTCTGCCAAGAGATCCAGACCACGAAGCAGAAAAGATTAGAGTATCATTAAAAAAAATGACAGGCAAAGAAGTGGCTGTTATCATATCTGATACTCAAGGGAGGCCTTTTAGGAGTGGTGCCATTGGGATTGCAATTGGAATTTCAGGTATGAACCCCTTGTGGAAAAGGGCCGGTGAAAAGGATCTATATGGTTATGAGTTAAAATCTTCCATAATATCAACTGCAGACGAAGTGGCTTCTGCAGCGTCCCTTCTCATGGGGCAAGCTAATGAGGGCATCCCTGTTGTTGTTATTAGGGGTGCTAGATATCTAAAAGGCGAAGGCTCTTCAAAAGAGCTTTTGAGAGAAAAAGAAAAAGATTTGTTTAGAACTTAATAAAGAATATTAATCGACCCTTTTTTTATCTTTCCTTCTGGGAAAATGATTTTGATTAATCTTTCCTCAACATTGATTTTGTATCCTTTGGGAAAAGTAATATACTTGAATCCAGCTACGCCTTGTAAATTGTCCGTTTTAATCATCAAACCTTCAATATTCCTTTCAAGATAACTAATCGTTTTTGGGTCAAGCTCTTTTGCGATAAATACTTCTCCTTCATTAAGTACCGATAAAACTATTGTCATGCCATGATTATAAATCTACAAATATAAATATCTTTGCTAATAGTTTATCCTTTTCTTCTTTTAGGGGAAATAAGAACTGAAATCCCAAATATTGCTGAACATACGATGGCGATAGCAGAACCTGTGGGCAAGTCAAAGGTAAAGGAGGTAAGAATCCCCAAAAGGCATGATATTACTCCAACTATGGGCGAGAAGAGGATTATCTTCTTCATGTCATAGGAAAACTGGTATACCGATGATGTGGGATTTATCATCAAAGCAAATACCAAAAGTCCGCCGACAAGTTTTAAAGAAAATGCTACCGTTAGACTAGTTAAAAAAAGGATCAGATAATAAAATGGCTTATCGTTTATTCCTGAAGCCCTAGCAAGTTTTCTGTCAAAGAGAATTGCATTTATCTCCTTAAAGAACATTATTACAAATAATATTGCAATCACTGTAATTATTAATAAATACATAATGTCTGCTGTTGTCATACCTAACACACTGCCCCATAATATACTCATAGCAGTGCTTGACATGGCCGTGTCGGGAGACATATTCAGAAACAATAGCCCCAATGCCATTGATAAGGAGAATATTACCCCTATTACAACATCCGTCTTTAACTTTGCTTTGTCAGCTAAAGGCCCTAAAGCAAGCGAAACAAAAGTTGAAAATAATAGTGCAAAAATTAATGGGTCTTTTCTTAAAAATATACCAAGTGCAGCACCAGCAAAAGCTGCGTGAGACATTGCAAATCCGAGTGAAGAGAGATTCATTCTCACAACAAATGTGCCCATCAAAGAGCAAGTATAGCCAGTTAGAACAGCACCAATAATAGCAAAAAGAATTATTTTTGTAGAAAAAAGATCTAACATACAATTCCCTTGTATCCCATTTCGAGAAGCTCTGGTTTCAATATATCTTCTTTATTGCCGTCTGCAACGATCTTCCCATTGTCCATCACAATGACCCTATTGCATGCTTTTGGAATTGAAGCTATATCATGAATAACGATGACAAAGGTCATGCCTTTGCTTTTATGAAAATGAATAAGTTTTTCTGAAACTTCCCTTCTTGCTTCAAAGTCAAGATTTGAAAATGGCTCGTCCATGAGTATAATTTCAGGTTCTTTGGCAAGAGCTCTTGCAATCATTACCTTCTGTGCTTGGCCGCCAGAGAGTTTTCCTATAGGTCTTTTCGATATGCCATCTATCCCCATATAGTCCATCATACTCTTAGCAATTTCTTTATCTTTTTTTGTTATTGGCTTTAATAATCCAATCTTACCATATCTCCCCATTAGAACAACATCTGAGACTAAAAAAGGAGTTAGCTCATCAATAGAATAATCCTGAGGCACGTACCCTACATATTTTCTTATATCGTTTCCATCGCCTCTCAAAGCCTTTCCCAATACTTTTACTTCGCCCTTATTGGATTGAAGGAGCCCATTAATAGTTTCAAGTAGTGTAGTTTTGCCTGCTCCATTAGGGCCGATCACTGCTATGAATTCACCTTTTTGTATATTAAGTGTAATATCCTTTAAACAAGGAATTTTTTCACCTTCATATGTAGTGTCAACTGAATTTAATTCTATTGCTTTGTCCATTTTTGAACCTCAAAAAGTTCAGTATAATCTTTCTCCATAATATGTTCAGCTAGGGTCTCAAGATCTTCATGACCAACTTGTGTTCTAATTTTTTCTAATATAGCTTCTTTTGGAACAATAACGATGCCATCATTTTCTTTATAAAAAACAATCTTTATAGGTAGGCCGTCAGAAACTTTTAGATTTGCCTTTCCAGTTGTGGCTCCTGATGTAAACTGTATCCCATCGATTGTACATGATAGAGGGGGTTTTAGCGGCATTGTAATCTCTGCAAAAATTTCAAATGGGGAACTGCTAAGGGTCTTTTTTGCATAGAGGCCCATTTTTGCACCAAGAACTAAATAAGGTCCAAGATGTCCATGAAACTCAGAAAGCCTTTTAGAGAGCTCTTTGGGGGCCATGTTATCAAAGTCCATTGTGGTTACTTTCATCTTCTCACCATAACACTAATGGCTATTTCGTAACACTACTTATAAGAGTTTTGATTTAGAATATTTTAAATTATGAGATAAAAAACGATAGGCCCAGCATTAATCCTCTAAATGTTTCAATACGTTCTTATGGATCTCGTCTATGCTTTGCTCGCCGTCTATGACAATAAATTTGTATTTATTTGAGAGGAGTTCATATATGTCAAAAACTTTCTTTTGGAAATCAATATTTTCCTCATAAAGGTCTTTTTCTTTCCTTCTTTTCATTGCGGATTCTGGCCTTATTCTTATGTAGAAAACAATGTCGGGATCAAGTGAATATTTTTCTATTTCTTGGATCCATTTGGGGTCTACACCATTTGCTCCTTGATACGCCATGTTAGAGTATTTGTATCTGTCTGAAATAACTATTTTATTTTCGAACAAAGCCTTTTTTATTTTTAAGAAGTGCTCGTGCCTATCGGCTGCATAGAGCATTGCTACTGTTTCAGACGCTAGAGAAATCTTTTTTTCAAGATTTGATTTTATGACTTTTCCTATAGGATCATCGTAGATTGGCTCATGGGTTAACATGACTTCATAACCTTTCTCTCTAAAAAATGATGAAAGTAATTTTGCTTGTGTTTCTTTCCCTGATGCATCAATGCCTTCAAAGACAATGAATCTTTTCATAGATTAATTAAAGTTAATTTGATTTTTATAGTTTAGTGTAAAAATTAAAATAGCTTAGTAAGATTTTTAAGTCAGTTGGTTTATGAGCTTTAATGGTTTATAATAAACTCTATATCAGAATAGCTGCCGCGGGGAACTTTGAAGAAAAATTTCTTGCTGAATTTCAAAAAGAGTTACAAAATCTCTTATGGGGCACACTTGGAATTAATGCAAGTTGCTATTACAACGCTTCAAATTCTGGCGGGATCCCTATATATAAAATCCCACCAAATGCATATAATCCCCAGGTAGGTAAATACAATACTCAGAGTTTATTTATATTCGGGAAAGAAAGGAGAGAAGAATCTCTTAAAAAATTTGGGAAGACTGAAGTTCTTCTTAAAGTATTAGTATTAGTAGATTTTGAGATATATAAATCTGGATTTACAGGCACTCTTTTTGGTGAAGCGGAAGTTGATGGCCAGATTGCAATTGTTACAACTGCCCCTCTGAAAAATCACTTCAAGAGTGATTTTCTGATAAAGGAAAGAGCATTGAAAGAGGCGTTGCATGAGCTTGGACACACACTTGGCCTTGACCACTGCAAGATCCCGGGATGTTCAATGAACATCTCTAAAGATATTTACGATATAGATGAAAAAAAGAAAACTTATTGCAAGGAATGCTTGAATAAGTTATTTGGCGGCTACTCTTAAGAAACTCTTATGTAGACTGTGCTTGGAAATGCTGATTCTGCCATCCCCTTGTATTCTACTTCTCCAGTATTTTTGTTTACCTCAAATTTTAAAGCGTGGTAGTTTACTGTAAGATTGTTACCTTCAAGTTTTCCAACGCCCCTCAAAACTTCTATTTCGTAAAAATTGCCTCTGTCATTAATCTTGTATGTTGGACTGTAAGGGTGGAATGAATACGATCGTGTATTGGCAATTTTCTGTCCGTTTTCCCAGATGTATGCATCTACAAGCTTCAGTGCATTTTTCTCAGAAACCGGGATCATTGTTTCAATCTGTATTTTTAGTGTATCTCGTTCTTCAGTGACGAGATTTTTTTCAATTGTGAGTGTTTCAATGTCCTCTTTCAAATCCTTATTTTCAGTTAACATTAGATAAGATGTCGCCCCAAAAATAAGGACGAGTAAAGAGAGTATTGCAATTAGATTTTTACTCATAATACCACTTCTTTTTAGTTATATTTAAAAAATATCTATATAAATATTTGTAAAAACTGATAATTAGTTATTAATTATCATCGTTATATAAAGAAATTGCTATAGATTATAGACGATAGTTTAATCTTTTTAGAAAGATTTAAATATTCTTTTCCAAAATGCAGTTTATGAACAGGAAGCTTAGAATGGGTATATCCATTTCTTTAGTTATATTTACATTAACATTATTTGTAGCCTATGCTGCTGCTGAAAATGGCTCGAATTCTCAACATTATCGATTTCAGATGAAGTTCTTAGGAACAGAAGGAACGGTAAGGCCAGATGAAAATCTTAGAATTTCAGATGTTAGATTTGTATTAGGTAAAGATACCATTACTCTAAAAATGAACGTATATATCCCAAGAAATTCTGGTATAGACAGAATGGAAATTTCCTTTGTCAATGACCCAGACAGATCAAAAAGATTTTTCCTTGAGCCGTCTGAGGCAAAAGGTGTGGTAAGCTCAACAAAGCCACTGTATATGAATGCAACTCAATCTTACTTCTTAAGAGATGGTGACGTAAATAAAAAGACATCTATCTTAACACTTACCTACAAAAGAGTAGGAGACTACTATTATCAACTGCCGCTTAATGCAACAGTTGATTCATTTTACGGAGAATTTTGGATTGTCTTTGATAGAGGCACAAATGACCCCCCAATCCTACTTGAAAATAATAATATTAACATATCCTTTTCATACCCATATGGGGACGCAGGAATAAATGGGATTAAGGTTCCTGATGATTACACAATAACTACAGTTACACCTGAAACAACAGAGAGAGTTAAGTCCTTTATTGTCTATTACTCTGCACCACCAACTAGCGTGTTCATTGAGGCTTTAAGGGGTCAGGCAGAGCCAACTCCCTTGGAAAAATTAAGTATGTGGGGCAATTCAAACCTCGGTATTTTCCTTATTATTTTCACATTCATATGTGGATTAGATTCTTCAATGGTTTTCCTTTCAAGCTGGAAAAAATCATTAGGGCCTAAGAAAAACAATAATAATGGCAAAGCTACAGTAAAGAAAGATGAGTTTGATGAAAGACCCCCGCCCCCTGATAGAACTGTAAGACAGAGACCGATACCTGCGCCTGTTGAACGAGAAAGGCCTCTGAGAAAGGAAGAGCCAACTAGCAGATATCGCCCATACAGGGAAGTCAACAACACAAAGGATCTCGTTGATGACATTAAGAGGCTTGAGAAAGCCATGGAAGATTATGAAAACTCAGTCAAGTTAAGAAAAAAGTAAAGGTTGGAAGATATCGTGGATGATAAAAAATCTGTAGGCATATATGCGGCATCTTTAGTAAAAGATGGAGATATAGTGGGACTTGGAACTGGAAGTACTACTGCATTTACAATAATAGAACTTGGAAGAAGGATAAAAGAAGAGGGAATATCAATATACGGAATACCTACTTCTTTCCAGGCAAAACTACTGGCTGTAGAATCAAAAATACCAGTTACAACTCTAGATGAGCATGATATTGATATAGCAATTGATGGTGCAGATGAAGTAGATCCAACTCTATCTCTCCTAAAAGGAAGAGGGGGGGCCCTCTTACAGGAAAAGATAATTGACTACAATGCAAATAGATTTGTTGTTGTTTGCGAAGAGAGAAAACTTGTAGAAAAGCTCGGAAAATTTTTCCCTGTGACTATTGAAGTATTTCCACTTGCTTATAGAAAAGTCTTTGAATCTTTGTCTTCTTTTGGAAAGCCTGTATTAAGAAATGCAGATAACAAAGATGGGCCTGTGATGACAGACAATGGAAACTTCATAATTGACCTCTTTACGACTGTTGAAAATCCTAAATCTTTAGAAAAAGAACTTAACGACATACCGGGGATATTTGAAAACGGCATATTTACTTCAAAATGCGAAGTAGTATTCATAAAAAACGGGAATATAGTGTCCCTAAAATCATAATCATAAATTATATATAACAGAAAATAAATAAAATATCAGGTGATAAAATGAAAGAATATGCTAAGGAACTAAAGATCAATGTTCCGGAAAAAAGCGACATAGATAAAGGATTAATGGACATGCTAAAGTTCTTCTTAGATACTGAATCAAAAGTTAAGATATACCTATACCTTCTAAAAAAAGGAAACTCAACGTACGACAGCATTGCAGAGGGAACTTCAATCTACCCAAGCATGTGCCGTGAATCTTTAGCATCAATGGAGCAGATGAAGGTTGTTGAGAAAACTCAAGAAGATCCAGAGAAATATACTGCTGTCTCCCCATCAAAACTTGTAGACCGAAAGGTTGAGCAGCTTGAAAAAGAACTAAATGAATTCTTAAAGCTTGAAGAGGTATTAAAAGAAAAAAAGGAGATTAGAACACCAATTCTTCCTTTCAAAATTAAGATTGAAAGAGTTGAGAATCTGGATAATAAAGATGAGGAATGAAATCTTTTGATTAAGATTGATAAGGAGCTAATAGATTTCATATCTCACGCCTCAAAAAATACCTATCCAAATGAATTTGCTGCTTTTTTGAGAGAAGTAAAAGGAGTAATTTCTGAAGTCGTTTTTTCTCCTTTTAGTATTTTTGGAAAAAATTCATCTACAATTTCCCATTTCAGCCTTCCAATAGATACCTCCATTATAGGCACAGTCCACTCCCATCCATCAAGGAATGGATTACCTTCTGAAGGGGATCTAAACTTTTTTTCTCATTATGGAAAAGTTCACATAATAGTTAGATATCCTTATGAAAAGGAAGATTATTTCATTTATTCAAGAGAAGGAGAAAACTTAGAGTATGAGGTTGTATAATGCAACAAAAAGAATTACTTCTCAAATCTCTTTCAAAATCTGTTTCTGATTTGATGGGAAAAAGAGAAAAAGTCCCTGTTTCATTTTCTGGTGGCGTTGACAGCTATATTACTGCAGCCTTAGTCAAAAAATATTCAACGCCTATACTCTACACAATTGGGAACGATAGCTCAAAAGACCTTTATTATTCAAGACTTGCTTCGGAATCTTTAGGATCAGAAATAAAAATAATTAATCTATCGGATAAAGAAATTGTAAAAGGAATTGAAAAGACTATTGAAATAATTGGGGTGGAGAATAGTCTTGACGTATTGATAGGTTCTACATTTTACCTTATTGCAAAAAGAATAAAGCAGGATAATTTTGATATCTGCCTATCGGGACAAGGTGCAGATGAACTGTTTTTTGGCTATGACAAGTATAGAAGGGCTTTAGCAAAAGGGGATAGCCCAACTGAGTTAAGAAACAAGGATATAATGGAGCTAGAAGGAATACTCTCCAAAAGAGAGTACGAGATTTTTGGAAGTTTTGGAATAAAATTTATGTCACCGTTTTTAGATGAAGAAGTTAAAAAAATCGGGATGCAAATCGAAAGAGAATATAATCTCAAAAGCTCAGATGATGATTTAAGAAAGCATGTTCTCAGGGAGATTGCGTTAGATCTGGGTGCCCCACTTGAGATTATTAATCGCAAGAAGAAAGCATTGCAGTATGGCTCAGGTATCCTTGATGATATTAGGAGAATATCCAGAGAGAAAGGTTTAGCGTCATCTCTAAATGCTTATTTAGAATCCATAAAAAAAGAGATGTAATATAAATAAAATAAAAGATTTATTTTTTCTTGCCGAAACCGAGTATCTTCATGAATGAGAACATTGGTGTAGATTTTGGAGTTATTGTAATTGATACTTCTTCATTACATTCTTCATTAATTAATGTAATTGCTCCTGGTTTTGCTCCTCTAAATGTCCAAGTTATCCACTTAATTTTAAGGTAATCCTCTGGGTGTTCGTTCCAGTAACTTTCGGGGGCAAATCCTGCGTGTATTAAGTTCCAATCTTCATCAAAATATTCTACATTGATCAGCTCAAGAGGTCCTAATTGATAAGGCAGCCCTCCTTTGGATTCAATATCACGAGATATACTACCTAGTGTTTTATTATCAAGCATAACGTCGCCTGTGGCGTCAAGAAGTGAAGACATTGTTAGTATATCTCCAACGTGAGCTGAAGTTCTACTAATCCTATAGTAGTCATTGCACGAGTATGATGGCCCAGTTGCCGTTATAGATGCAACACCAAAAACGCTTGTTACAAAAAGTAACGTTACTAAAATTGCATATAATTTCCTCATAATTACAACTCGTATGAGAGATATTAATGCTATTTATAAAAGTTACGAAAAATAATATCTGAAATTTGAGAATATCTCAAAAAATAATCGTGAAAAAATAGTAACTCTTTTATTAATCGTTTACAATATAGCTATTATGGAACTTAAAATAAAGTATCTTGATATCCAGGAAACGCAGGATATTGTTTTTTTGAATGTTAAGGATGCGATAAAGGAAAGAATTGATCCTGGAGAAAAGATTATTATTAGAAGAACGGATTCATCATATTCATCATCTGCGGTATTGACAAAAGATATCGTCAAGGAAGGTTTTATAGGAGTTCCTCAAAAAAAATCAAAGCGCTATAATCATCAGGAAAATGATGTAGTTGAAGTATTTCCCGATGTAAATATGGATCTTGCCCATATATCAAAAAAGAAACTAGACGGGAAGATACTGACAAAGGAAGAGATTACAAAGTTTGTTGGTGGAATAATAGATGGTAATATCGACAGCATAATAATCTCTAGTTTTCTTACTACAACCCAGATACTTGGAACATCGACAAAAGAGATAGAGTACCTTACGCGTGCAATGGCAGAAACAGGTACAATGATAAGATTTGACAAAAGTCCTATAATGGATGTCCACAGCATTGGTGGAGTTCCGGGCAATAAAACTGCTCTTTTGACTGTACCTATAGTTGCGTCTGCTGGCCTTTATATCCCTAAAACTTCTTCAAGGGCAATAACATCCCCTGCAGGTACAGCCGATGTCGTCGAGGTCATATCACCTGTTGATTTTTCTCCTGACAAATTAAAGGAAATTGTCAAAACAACTGGCGGGTGTCTTGCATGGAGCGGAGTCTTAAATTTAACACCGGCAGATGAAAAGATAGTTGAAGTTGAAAGAAGGCTCCATATTGATCCAGAACCTATTATCCTTGCAAGTGTTTTAAGCAAAAAATATGCAATGGGTGCTGAGTTTCTTTTGATTGACATGCCCATGGGAGAAGGAACAAAGATTAGTACATGGGAGAATGCAAGGAAGCTTGCCTCAAATTTCGCAGAACTTGGTTCATCACTTGGTATGCATGTTGAAGTTGCTGTTACATATGGGGGCCAGCCAATAGGAAACGCTGTTGGTCCTGCTCTTGAGGCAAGAGAGGCTTTGATAGCCTTAGAAGGAAAGCAGAGTGAGAGTCTCACTGAAAAAGCTATTGGCCTTGCGGCGATACTCCTTGAACTAGGCAAGAAAGCCGAAGTTGGAAAAGGTAAGGAGATGGCAAGAGATATTCTTGAAAGTGGGAAAGCCTTAGAAAAGTTTAGAGAGATTATAGCAGCTCAAGGAGGCAAATCTGATATAAAGCCAGAAGAGATACCTCTAGGAAAGTTCAAAGAAACAATATTATCCGAGGATTCTGGGTATATCACAAAAGTTGATAATGCTACCATTGTTAAAGTTGCAAAGATTCTAGGCACTCCATTTGACAAGGGTGCAGGTCTCTTATTAAATTATAAAGTGGGTGACCGTGTTGAAAAGGATGACGTTATAGTAGAGCTTTATGCAGAAAGCAAGGAAAGACTTTTATCCGCGAAAAGGTTTATGGATTACAATAGGATATTCCAGACGGAAGGAATGATCCTAAAAAGATTTCCAGGACTTAAGGTGATATGATGGAACCTGATTATTATGGTCTTAAGCACAGGAGATTTATAGAAGATGCAAGGAGAAAAAGAGAGGACGGAATTATCCTATTTTTTACTTTGTTTTTATCATCTATGTTCCTGTTCTTAGTTGGATTTGGATTCTCTGTGATTCTTATTGTTGCCGGAGTTATTGTTCTATTGCTTGGCGTCTTACTATTTATTTATGAGGACTCCCAAAGCAGGCAAATTCTTGATAAGGCTTCTGAGATGGAGCATCCCCCAGAAAAAGCAGTTGCAAAAGAAGTGGAAAGTGCAATCACTGACCTATTGATTGAAGGAATTTCTTATCTGATGAAACATGACTGAAATAGTATCAATTAGAAACGCTCTAGACTATGAAAAAGGTCTCTCAGAGGGCATAGATAAAGTCTTAAGTGATTTGGGGGGTATTGAGAGATTTGTAAAAAAAGGAGATACGGTCGCATTAAAGCCGAACTTCATTGTTTATTCTTCTCCTCAAAAAGGAATTGTTACCCATCCTTTGTTCACATTTGAAATTTTTAAGAGAGTTATTGAAGTTGGTGGGGAGCCTTTTGTAATCGACAGTCCAGGTAGTGGCATACCCTTTAACAAACCTTCCCTTAGGCATTTATATAAATCAACTGGTTACTGGGATGTGTTCAAAGACTACAGGGAGTTTTTAAACTTCGATACTTCTACCGAAATAATTGAAGTAAAAAATGGGCTCCTATTAAAGAAAGTAAGAATCTTGAAAAAACTTGCAGATTCGGATGTAATTATAAATTTGCCGAAAATGAAGACCCATTCTCTGACTTTTATTACAGGTGCAGTTAAAAATATGTTTGGTGCTATACCTGGGATTGAAAAAACTTCATACCATTCCAGATTTAGAGATATATTGGACTTTTCAAAAGCGCTAATAGACATCTTGAATGTAACTAATCCTTCACTTAGTTTAATGGATGGAATAATATCACTTGAAGGTGATGGCCCGGCTATGAAGGGAACGCCCCGAAATACTGGAGTCCTTGTTGGTTCAAAGGACCCTTTCTCACTAGATTTTGTTTTTTCAGAGATTATCGGCTTGTCCCCAAATTCTGTCCCTTATCTAAAAGTTGGCTTAGAAAATAATATCACAAATGGTTCATATAAAGTAATAGGGGATTTAGTTAACATACAAGATTTTGAACTTCCTCAGACTTTCCACGGAAATAGTACAACTGAAATAATATATATGTATAATAAAATTGTAGCCCCGATATACCGGAAGTTATTTGTTCAAAAACCTAAAATCATAAAGCAAAAATGTATAAGATGTGGCGTCTGTCTAAGAAGCTGCCCTGAAAAAGCAATTACAATGGACAAAATTTCAGCGAAAATAGAATACGATAAATGCATCAGATGTTACTGCTGTCATGAGCAGTGCCCAGAGGGCGCTATTGATCTTAAAAGAATTAACTTATAGAAATGCATTTAAGTATAATCAATAATATAGTTTTGGTGTTAAAATGAAAGAAGAAGTATTCTACGGAAGGGGTATGAAGAAGATCAGATCAGACTACCCTGAAATTTATGAAACAATTATAAAATTAAATGATGCGGTTTACACGGGAAAAGCCCTAGACTATAAAACTCAAAAACTTATTGCAATAGGAATCGCTGCTTCAAGATGTGATGAGAGTGCAACTGATAGACAGATGAGGTCAGCGATTAAGGAGTTGGGAGTCACCTCTGACGAGATAGTCGATGTGCTTCGAGTAGTCTTATTGACTTCAGGCATGCCATCTTTTACAAAAGGCGTAAGGATTCTAGAAGAGATAGAAAAATAAATAAAAATTATTTTACTTATTTTTATGCACAGACTAGGTTTTCATGTATCTGTAGCTCAGGGATTTTTGAAAGTCTTTGACAATGCAAGAGCCCTTGGTGCAAATTGCTGTCAGATTTTTACTCATTCTCCCCGAAGCTGGAAATTTAATTTAGTGTCTGAAGATGTTGGAAAATTATTCTTGGATATGTACAAGAAGAATGATGTTAAGCCAATAGTTGCCCACGACTCATATCTTCCAAATCTTGCTTCTGTGGATACTGTTATGCAGGAGAAATCGATTGACTCGATAAAAAAGGAATTCGTCTGTTGCAACAGATTGGGCCTAGAGTTCCTAAATATTCACCCAGGCGCCCATAAGGATCAGGGTAGAGAAAAAGGCCTTGTTCAGATTTGTGAATCTCTTAACTCAATAAAAGACTATGTTGGAAATGTTACCCTACTTTTTGAAAACACTTCAGGAAGTGGCTCTGTTCTAGGGTCAACATTTGAAGAGATTAAATTTTTACTTGAAAGAACAGATTTTGAGTGTGGTGTGACCCTAGACACTTGCCATCTTTTCACTTCAGGCTACGACATATCAAATGAAGAAGCACTTGAGAATACCCTCTCAAGTTTTGACGGCATAGTCGGTCTAGAAAATCTAAAACTCATTCACCTAAACGACTCGCATGGTGAGCTCAATTCAAAGAAAGATCGTCATGAGCATATTGGTCTTGGGAAGATAGGGCCTAGTGGCTTTAAAGCTATAGTAAATCACGACTATCTAAAAAATATCCCGATGATAATGGAAACTCCAGTGAATGAAAAAAGAGGGGACAAAGAAAATATTAATTTTATTAAGGAAATGATAGAGATTTAAGGTTTCTTTGTGCCTGTAGATTCTTGGCCTTGTTTTGCTTAACCCATACATCTAGAGGGACTGCATACCTTTTTTCAATTTTTTCTCTGTGCAAGCTGTTGTAAGTGCAGAAAGGAATTACTTTTCCGCCAGGCACTGCATAGTGTATGGCGCATCTCTTTACCCTCTCAATGTCAAAGTTATAAGGATCCTGGAAATGCATGCAACCAATCAATAGTGTGTGGTAGCTGAAATCTGCTAGGGTGTCCACATCCCCCTCTTTTAATACACCCAAAAGTAGTTTCTTAATATCTAGATTCTTTGGTTTTCTCTTAAAGTCTATTAAGTGAGGCAGCTCTTTTGTTATCTTTGCAATTGCCATTGCTTTAGTTATCTTTCCGCCATCCTCTACCTTTTCGGTCAAATCGTCAAGTAATCCGAAGAATTCATCGACATCGATGAAATGTGTAATTGGGGTAATCTTTCCCGCGTCAATAAAGACATATGTGGCAACGCCACAGTGCTCGTGACATGTAAACTTTACCTGGGGTGTTTTTCTCCATGCTTCAATGAAATTTGAGAAAGAGTTGACACTTGGTGCAGAGTAAAAGTCTTCTGCTAGTATCTCTCCGTTGGTCTGCTCCTCAACAATCTTAACAAAGTCAGGTATTGTGATCCTCATTCTCTCAAGTTCTTCCTTGTCGATTCTGCCTGAGAAAGAAACAGGCTGGAAATTTATACCTCTAATAATATCAATATTCTTAATACCAAATTGGATAATATCGCTGACTTGGTCATCGTTTAGACCTTTTACTAAAGTTGGAACCAAAACAACACTTGTAAGATTAGATTTTCTAAAATTGTCCATTGCTTGAAGTTTAATTGGAAGTGCATTGAACCCTCTAGCGGCGATGTAAGGTTTTTCTGTTACGCCGTCAAATTGCAAGTATACGGTGTTAAGTCCTTTTTGCCTAAGTTCTTTACAATACTCAAGTTCCTTTGCAAGACGAATTCCATTGGTTGCAATCTGTGCAAGAGTAAATCCTAATTTTTTAGCTTCCTGAACGATTTCAGGGAGATCATCCCTAATTGTTGGCTCCCCGCCTGCAAACTGAACGACCATGCAGGGGACAGGTTTTTCGTCCCTGACCGATTTCATCATTGCAATTAGTTCTTCTTTGGAAGGTTCAAGAACATACCCTGCTGTCTGGGCGTTGGCAAAACATATGGGGCATTTCATATTGCATCTATTAGTGACATCAATATTACATAGAACTGTAGGTGTAAAGTGATCTTCACAAAGCCCACAATCGTTTGGGCAACCATTTTTTACTTTTGTGTGCGGATTTTCTAGTTTTGACCCATCGACATGAAATTTTTTTACTTTTTTAAACATTTCATAATCTGACCAATAAGTATCCTGAAAATTGCCATGCTCGGAACAGCTCTTTTTTATGAGAACTTTGCCCTTGTCCTCTACTATATCTGCATCGATGACACTAAAACACACAGGGCAAATTGATTTAGTCTTATCAATTAATTCTGACATATAATCCACCAATAAATATATAATAGGCAATCCTAAAATAATATTTAAAGGTTTTGCCTTATAATTTTTAGGGTGTCTTATAATTTTTAGTTGTATTATTATATTTTAAAATATTAAACTAAAAAAACTGAGAGTTTTATTAAAAAATAAAGCTAAAAACATATATACTTATTTTAATAATTTTACTTTTCTCATACCTGTTTCAAAAGCGTTTATATTTAAATCAAGCATTTTGGGCACGCTGTCTTTGATTGACTCCATCATGGCATCTTTTGAGATAAGATTACAGATCTCATTGAAAGCGCCGAGCATGACGATGTTTGCAACAATTTTAGTTCCAAGCTCGGATGCTATTCTTGTTGCATTTACTTCTGCAAGTTTGAAATCGCCTTCGATATTATGATCTGGTATAAGCTCTGGGTCATAAATAATAATGCCTTCTCTTTTTGTTCTTGATGCATACTTAAAGAATGCTTCTTGGCTCATTATTATAGAAACTGATGCCGATTCAACTTTTGGGTAGTCAATCTCTTCATCAGAGACAACTACTTCAGAACGTGTTGACCCACCTCTTGCCTCAGGCCCGTAAGATTGAGTCTGAACTGCATTAAAACCTTCAAAAACTGCTGCTTTGCCAACAATAACGCCAGATAGAATTATCCCTTGACCGCCAAACCCGCTTATCCTTATACCTGCCTTCATTTTAATTCTCCGCAGAATTTATTATACTTGGTGTTAAAGTCCTCTTTTTCAATATCTACAAGTTCTCCAATTACCATTTTATCGGTAGTTTTTCCCTCAGCCAACATTTTTTCATAAATCTTAATATTGATAGTTGACTCCTTGAAATGTTTTGTCATATCAAGAGTCGTCCCCATCTTGTTTAGTCTTCCATATGAAGTCGGGCATGGGGATAAAACTTCAACGAAAGAGAATCCAGTTTTTTGAAGGGCTTTTTTGATTGAACTGATGCATTGAACGGGGTGCGCTGTGGTCCATCTGGCAACATAGGGGGCTCCTATGACCTTTGCCATCATTGAAAGATCTATTGGGTATTCTATGTTTCCATATGGGGTTGTTGTTGTCTTTGATTTCAGAGGCGTTGTGGGTGCGACTTGACCCCCGGTCATGCCGTAGATGAAGTTATTGATGGAAATCACAGTAATATCGACATTCCTCCTAATTGCATGGAGAAAATGATTCCCCCCTATGGCGCCGCAATCCCCATCGCCAGTGAATACTATGACTTTTAGTTCTGGGTTTGCAAGCTTTACACCTGTAGCGTAAGGTATTGCCCTTCCGTGCAAAGAGTGAAGGCCGTCAGAATAGATGTACCCAGGCACACGGGATGAGCATCCTATGCCGGATACAAAAACAGTCTTATTCATATCAATATTCAGGTCATGAATCGCACGAAGGGAAAAGTTCATTACACTTCCAATTCCGCAACCGGTGCAGAATATTGTAGGAAGCATGTCCTTCCTGAGGTACTTCTCTATGACTATATCATTTGAAATAAATGCCAATTTATTCCTCCTCCTCAATGAATTTCAGTATCTCGTATGGAGTATGAATTGCACCACCAATCTTTGGTGCAGATATAACTCTAATATCCTTTCCAACAGCTTCTCTGATTGGATGGATCATCTGTCCAAGATTCATCTCAGGCACAATTATCGTGTGGGCATTTCTCAAAAGCTCTTTCATCTTTTGATAATGGAAGGGCCATATTGTTATAAGCCTGATATGCCCAACTTTTATTCCGTTCTTTCTAGCCTTCTTGACAGCACTGGCCGCGGGTCTCGAAGTTGTGCCGTAAGAAATTACTATGATTTCGGCATCTTCAAGAAAATGGTCTTCATGATACCAGATAATATCCATATCGTCCTCTACCTTTTCAATCAGTCTTCTGACAAGCTCTTCGTGTACATCGGCCGATGTGGTAACAGGAAAACCTCTCTTATCGTGCGTTAGCCCTGTGACATATGTTCTATAACCAGAGCCAAATGGCGCAAATTCAGGGACTTTTGATGATCTAGTAAATCCTGTCCTGTACGGCCTATATTTATCAGGCCCTATTGTGGCAGGGACTCTCTCATCAACCTTAACTTTTGTGATTTCAGGCAACACAACTTTTTCCCTCATGTGTCCGATTTCTGCATCCAATAGCAGAATTACTGGAACCCTATAGTCCTCAGAGAGATTGAATGCTTCAATTGTCAGATCAAGAGTTTCTTGGACAGATTTTGGTGCAAGTGCAATTAACTGGTGGTCACCGTGTGTACCCCACATTGCCTGCATCACATCACCCTGGGCAGCTTCTGTAGGTTGTCCTGTACTTGGGCCTCCTCTCTGTACATTTACAATGACACACGGTATCTCTGCCATGCATGCATACCCTATGCACTCCTGCATCAGTGAAAATCCAGGTCCGCTTGTTGCAGTCATGGATTTCACACCTGTGCAAGACGCCCCGATCACGGCAGCAATACTTGCTATCTCATCTTCCATCTGGACATAAACTCCACCAAGTCTTGGCATCCATAGTGCCATGCCTTCGGCAACTTCAGTGGCCGGTGTGATAGGGTAGCCTGCAAAGAATCTACAGTCAGCTATTAATGCGCCGTAGACAGCTGCTTCGTCACCCTGTATGAAAAGATTTTTTTTACCTAAAAGCCTAATAACATCATTTGTCATTTTTATCCTCCACAATAATTGCAAAGTCAGGGCACATCAATTCGCATAAGTGGCATCTAATACAATTTTCAGGAAACTTCACTTCAGGAGGAAATACTCCCTTTTTGCTCAGTTTTTCAGATTTAACGTAAACTTTTTTTGGACAATATTCCACACACAAAAGACACCCTTTGCAGTAGTTTGTGTTGACATGAATCAAGAAATCACCATAATAATGTAGAAAAGAAATTTAAATCTTTTATAAACTTTATCATTAAAATGATTATTTCAACTTAAGCAAGAAAAATAATAGAGCATTTGTCCAATAAATGCTACTTTTATCGGCCATATTCAATATGCGCCTTTGCCAAATGTCTTGCTGAAAGTGCCCCTAGGAGGGATATCTCACCAGCTAAAACTGTTGCAGCACATATCTCTGAGAATGCTTTTGAGTTATCACCGCTATTTTTTCCGCCACCCGAAATCCCAAGTATATTGAGTGCTTCTTTTTGTGTTTCAATTTTAGTCCCGCCGCCGACAGTTGCAACTTCAAGCGATGGTAGTGTGACTGCAAAGTAGACACCTTTTTTATCCTCTTCAACTGTTGTAAATCCCTGGCTCCCTTCAACTACCTGGGCAATGTCTTGGCCTGTGGCCAAAAAGATTGCAGCGATCATATTTGCAAAATGGGAATTGAATCCGTATGACCCCGCCTGGGCCGAACCAAGCAGATTCTTTCTATAGTTTACATCAATTAGAGTGCTTGCGTCGGTCTTTAGTTTATCCTGGACTATCTCTAGGGGTATCACGACTTCAGCGGTAATGCTTTTGCCCCTACCTTCAATAAGATTAATTGCAGAAGATTTTTTATCTGTGCAGAGATTGCCTGAGAGTGAAACGCATTTGACCTCTGGAAACTTATCCTCAATCATTTTTAATGCGGCGTCAGTTCCTATCGTTACCCCGTTCATGCCCATGGAGTCGCCTGTATCATAGACAAATCGCAAGAAGAGGTTTCTACCCACAAGATATGGGATTATCTTCTGAAGCTTTCTAAATCGTGAGTCTTTTTCAGCTTCCTTTTTAATTTTATCAAAATTGTTATCAATGAATTCAGTTATTTTGTAATAATCCCTTGAAGATGCGAGTCTTATAACTGGCGCCCTTGTCATTCCATTTCTAAATATTGTTGTTATCGCTCCACCTGATGCAGTAATAACTGAGGCCCCTCTATTTGTACTTGCAAGAAGTGCCCCTTCTGATGTTGCCATGGGAACATAAAAATCACCTTTTGCATAATTTCCATTGACTCTTAGAGGCCCTATGACACCCATTGGAACCTGCACCGCACCAATCATATTCTCTATGTTCTTACCAAATAGATTATCTGGATCAAGAGAGTATCTGCCTATGTAATCCAGAGTAACGTTCTTTATTTTCTGGATTGCCTCTCTTCTTATCTCAACTGCTTCCTTGGGAGTTTTGGTAAACTTTTCAATTTGGTATATTTTTATCTCGCCACTGAGTACCTTATTCAAAATCTCTTCTTTTTCCATCATATCCTCTCATGGGTGGGCGTACTCAACTATTGGCCTAAACTTGTAGCCATAACATATTATCCCGTTATCGTTATATTCCATTATCTTCCTTGTTACCATTTCAACTTCCATGCCAATCTCAAGCTCTTCTGCCCTGGCATCAGTTATCTGGGCAGTAATGATAGGCCCTTCCATGAGCTCTATTAGTGCCACCGCAAATGGAAGATTATACTTGTGTTCCTTTGGGGGACTGTTTATATTTGTGAAAGAGACAATCTTACCTCTCCCAATGAACTGATAATTTTCAGAGTTTCTGCTTCTGCACTTAGGACAAACAACCCTGTAAGGAAACGATAGTATTTTGCAATCCTTACATTTTGAGCCTACGAGCCTATACCGTCTAACTTGTTCTCTCCAGTGCCTTGGAACGTCCATCTTAATCACCCCTCTCAAGTACGCATACAGATATTGTGGCTCCGCTGCCGCCTATGTTTTCAGCCAATCCTCTTTCGGCGTCAACTCGACCATCACCTCTAAGGCTATAAACAAGCTCCCCTATCTGGTATACGCCTGTTGCACCGACAGGATGCCCTCTTGCCTTAAGACCGCCGTAGAGATTTATAGGAAGCTCTCCTCCAATATAATTCTGGCCTTCTAACGCCATTTTTGTACCCTGCCCTTTCTTTGCAAATCCCATATCTTCTAATGATAGGGCGCTCATAATAGAAAACGCGTCATGAATCTCAGCTATATCGATATCCTTGGGTGTAACGCCCGCCATTTTGTAGGCCTTCTTACTAGCATTGACCGCTGCTGAAAGGGTGGTCATATATTTTCTGTCGTGAACTCCTAGTGTGTCAGTGGCAAGTCCAAGCCCTGAAACAATGATTGGAGTATCTGTAAATTCTCTGGCCTTTTTCTCAGAGCAAAGAATCACTGAAGCTGCACCATCACAAATCGGGGCGCAGTCCATAAGTGTAAGGGGATCCGCTATTGTAGGAGAATTAATAACTGCCTCAAGGGATATTTCCTTTCTGTACATGGCATGCTTGCTGAAAGGTGCGTTCTTGTGAGATATTACAGGAAATATTGAAAGCTCTTCTCTTTTCACATTGAACTCGTGCATGTAGCGCCTCATAACTAGAGCGTTTAGTGCTACAAAAGAAACACCGTGAAACGCCTCGTAGTCTCTGTCTGATGCATTGGCAAGAATTGAAGTAGTTTTTGATGGAAGAACATCTGTCATCTTTTCAACGCCAGTCACAAGAACATAATCATACATTCCTGACTTTACACCCATGTAGCCTTCAATGAAAGCGGCTCCTCCTGACCCACATGCAGCTTCAACTTTTACAGCAGGTATTGGGCCAAGCCCAGCGAAATCTGCTATCAATGCGCCAAGGTGCTCCTGTTCTATGAAAGGTCCAGATGACATGTTTCCAACATAAAGTGCATCTACTTTGTCTATACCACTGTCTTCAAATGCCATCCATATAGACTCTATTGCAAGATCCCTCAAGGATTTTTCCCAGTGCTCTCCAACTTTTCCAAGCCCAACTCCAATTACGGCAACATTATCGTCCATTTGCTCACATCCTTATCTTCTTTCTATACCTTGCATAATGTGCATAGTCGATCTCTTCCCTTCTTTCAATATAGGATTTAACTGAAGGGGCCTTAACTTTCCTATCGGCAAGTTTATCTGTGACTTCAAGAGAAAATGAATCGCTTCCAGCCCCAGACCCATAAGATGTGCAAAAAATCTTATCGCCTGCTTTGGCTGTATCAAGAACAGCAGCCAGTCCCAAAAGCGCAGAGCCGGCATAGGTGTTACCTATATAGGGTGAAATCAGACCGTCAAGGACCTTTTCCTTTGGGAATCCAAGTATCTTTGCAGCTTGCAGCGGAAACTTCCTGTTTGGCTGATGGAATATTGCATAATCATAATCGTCTGGTTTTGTCCCAAGTTCCTCCATAAGCGCCTTTGAGCAACTTATAACATGTTTAAAGTATGAAGGTTCCCCTGTGAACCTGTTTCCATGCTTTGGGTAATGCTCATGCTGCCTCCTCCAGAAATCAGGCGTATCTGTAACATAGGATAGCGAACCATCAATGACAGCTAAGCTTTCTTTTGCGCTACCTATAATATATCCGGCTCCGCCTGCGGCGGCTGTGTATTCAAGGGCATCACTTGGAGCCCCTTGAGCAGTGTCAACTCCTATACCGAGAGCGTACTTTGCCATGTCTGAGCCAACATAGGCTATGCATGCCTGGACTGTTTCACTTCCCGCCTTACATGCAAACTCCCAGTCGGCAGCGTTGACAAGTGGCGTTGCTGCAATAGCTTCTGCTACTATTGTAGAAGTCGGTTTTACGGCGTATGGTTTAGATTCAGTACCAACCCAAACAGCCTTCAAATCTTGTGGATCAATTTCCGCCCTCATTAAGGCATTTCTAGCTATTTCGATGGCTATTGTGACAGAATCTTCATCAGCGCCTGGCACTGATTTTTCTCTTATTGGTACAAGATTTGGGTCGTTTCCCCATACTCTTGCAATTTCCGTGTTCTGTATCCTATATTTTGGAACATAAGCACCATAACCTACAATACCTACAGATTTACTAGGTTTCATTAAATTCCTCCTCCAACAAACACCGAGCTACTACAGATAAAAGAGATATAATTGGTATGATATAATAGATGGAAAATAAAATATATATAAATATTTCGGTATTAGTGAAATATTCTATCGGCAAGAAACGTTATTTTATTATTTCCTTTATGTATATTGACTTTTCCTTGTTTAAATCAATCTTGATCTTGTCGAGGTCGATCTTACCGATGAGGTTTGTGCCGTCAAACTCCTCGCCTGTCGGCCCGTAAGCCTTGTCTTCCTTTAATCTGACCCCTATTAGGCCCTTGTGCTGCCTAGACATGTTTGTGACGCCAACATCCCCCCTATTTGACAGGCCGGTAGGTGTATTTTCAGGAGTGAGCCCGCCAGCTTCAACAGTGCCACCTTCAAATGCGACAAGCGACACAGTTGGATGCGCAAATTGAATGTCTAGTTTACCGATAGGTTTGTTGATAAGGCCTGTTATCTTCCTGAAGTATTTTACCGTGTTTGGAGCCTTGTCTTCGTATAGCTCAATTTCAATAATGTTATTTTTATTGATACCTAGAGTTTTTGCAGCTTTATTTTTTAAGACTTCAGCGGCATATGGGGGTTCCTGCTCAACTATAATTGCCTCATCAGATGTGTCTCCTGTTCTTTCCACTTTGATGCCTTCTGCCTTTAGTCTAGATTCGGCTTCTTTTTGTGTGAGTCCAAGAAGTGAGAGGCTTTGAGGAGAAGTTTTAACTGCGAGTTTATCTCCTTTTTTTAACATCTCGATTAGCTCAGACCCCGAAGTAATCATGCCACTAACTGAGTGATTAGGTGTTGTGATTCTTTCCTTTTTGTATATGTATACAGCTCCAGTGTTTTTCCCTTCAGTCCTAACTGATACTGCATTCTTCTTTCTTAGGTTAGAATTCTCATTTTCAACGTCAAATCCTTTCAATCCCTCTGAAAGGATATATGATTCAGTTACATCGTCGATGCCTATCTCGCCACTCTTAGTAAGTGAGAATATGTGCTCCATTGCCATTGGAGCATTTTGATTAAGTTCGATTAAAGCATGGGTAAATATCTTTTCCCCGCCCTTTAGATTATATGAAAGGTCTTTTATAGTTTCGAAGTCTTTTTCAACTGTAAAGACTTCAACAGGCTCAATTGATATTATCTCATCTCCCTCTTCTATCAATGGCAAAACATACCTGCCCTGAGTAATTTTTCCAAGGGGATTTTTGGTTCCATAAGATCCCTTCTGTATCTTTTTAGAGAGTACAAGGTATGTTGTATTGTTGTCAAACCCCGCAAGTGTGAAAAAAACGTCCCAAGGATTATAGGTTTGTTCTTCTTTTACAGGAGTTAGAGTTGTAGGAACTGAGCCTATTGCAATAAGAGTTGAAGTCTTCCATCTGACGTTCTTCTTTTCAAACTGTTTTGATATTTTCCTGAAGAGCTTTCCTTCGATAGAATCTTTAATCTTGATGACAAATGAGCCTTTGTTTGTTGTAACGAGAAATTCATCAAGGTAGGAGGACGTCTCAGTCTCCTTCTTGATTATCCCAATTGTAGTCCCTTTTTTGTAAGTAATATTATTATCTGAGAAAATTTCATTTAACGTTGCCCCATCTTTTGCCTGAATTTTATTGCCATCGATTTCAACCTGCATGATTATACCCTCATTAAGATGATGTCCCTGATATTCTGATCCTTTTTACCTTTGAACGCATCAAAGACTTCTCGCCTCTCCCTTCCTTTTGAGTTTCGGTATACAACTAGCCAGTAAGGAAGGTATACCTCTTCAGTTTTCCAGATTTTGGCATTGCCAAGAGTTTCCATCCCATTTGAAATGTCATTTTTTGAGATAAGTGATTCAATTACTTTTCCAGATATTTCCTTACTCTTAATGGATATATCCAGTTTTTTAAGTTTTTTATCCTCAAATCCCTTGACCAATTTAAATTTAATCTTTGGCTTGACACTGATGTTTCCGCCGTCCTGTTTATACGCAAGGAGCCCTCTTGCCTCAAGACTCGAGATTAAGGAATGTGTTTTTCTGGGGGTGAAACCAATATCTTTTTTTATCTCAGAGATTGTTGGATTTTCTCTGTCAATAAGATAATCCAAAAACCATTTTTCGTCCTTTTTAAGTTTGTAAATTTCAGAAAATCCTACAGTTCTGGAAATCTTTCCTTCCCAGATGACAAGCTCACCTGTAATGCCGTCAAAAAAGCATGACATGCTCTTGTAACTGCCCTTCTTTGGCATATAATCAAAAAGCACCATGACAAGTGGATAGTAGATAGGCACTACTTCTTGTATCTCCTCTGATTTAAGGGCTATCTTTTTCCGATTTTTAACTGCAATCTCTTTCATTGTGACATAGTCAATTTCACTGGATACCACAGGTGCTATTTTTATGCCCTTAAATGCAGCTTCTCTGCCCGGATCGTATTCAGTTTCGTATTCATCGACGAATTCAATTTCTTCCGAGAGATCTTCTTCCTCATCGATCATTGGTATATCAATTACAACGGGCTTTGGTTCAGGCTTCGGTTTTATTTCCTCTTTAACATCAAATTCACCGTCAAGTCTTAGCTCTTCTATGATCTCCTCAAATGAGAACTTGAACTTGTATTCTTGATTTACTATCTTCACCACTTCCTCCATTTCGGCAAGCGGTCTCTTCTGCCTATACTTCTCAAGGATAAGATTCTTAATATTTGTCTTCATTAGCTCTGGATCGATATCAAGCATGGGCTGCCTTTCCCTTCCCTCATGCTGACTTATCCTTGGCCTTACTGAGAGCAAAAAAGCCCTGGATGTCGACTCTTCCTTGTCTCCAATTATTGCACTCCCTATGGGTAGAGACCTTATGAATCTAAAATCAGAAAGTTTATTTGGGATTTCAGAGGGCATCCTCTGTAGGACTGCCTTGATATCGTCTTGGTAAACTAGTTTATGGCAGATGAGAAGGTCTACCTGGGACAATATTCTCGAATCGATTGCCGATGGCTGCTGTGTGGCAAGAACTATGGAGCATCCTGGCTGCCTTCCCTGTCTGACATACTCTATCAAGCTATCTGTTGCTGCTGTGGCCTTTCCTCCTCTCGGCACAAGTATGTGGGCCTCATCTATCATAAGCCACGTTACGGGCACGTTTCCAATGATATTAATGTCTCCCATAGCTTCCTGTCTTGCGATAACTTTTCTACTGTTCAAGATGTTCCTTGAAAGGAGCCCCACCACAAGTGCTCGGACATTGTCCTCTAGAAAGCTGACATCAATGACTGAAACTTGCCCCCTTTTTGACAGGTCATTTAGCTTTGTTCCATTCTTGTCAAATATCCCCCACTGGATAGCACCTGTAAGTCTTGCATTTAACGCCCTTCTTGTGTTCTCCTTGAATCCTCCGCCTCTTGAAGATATGCTTTCATCGTTTTCGATAGTCTTTATCAAATCTTCAATGTCATATTCATCGCCAAGTCCGGCTACATGCTTTTCATCAATTGTTGTGTATCCAGACTTTGTTTTATCTATGACTCGCTCAATTAAGAGGCCCATAGTGTCAAATCGCTCAATATCAAAGGTAAGACACCAATCATCAACTCGGAGTTCTGAAGGTTTGATTTTAAAGACATCATCCCACGTCTCTTTTGGCGCCTTGTGGACGTAACCTACTGGAATAAAGACCTTAACATTCTTAATGCCTGTAGGCTTTAATCCCCAGCGCTCAAGCAGATCAGCCTCGCTTGCAGTTTTGTTTTTTTGCTTCATGCTCCAGAAGATCCCCATCGGATCGATAATCATTATACCAACGGCATCATTTTTCATGGCCATCTCTTCAACAATGACGCCAAGAGTATAGGACTTACCGCTTCCTCTCATCCCACAGATGAATATTGCATGCGGGCTAATGCTGTCAAGAAGGACTTTTTTGTTGAAATAGTTCTCCCACTGCCTAGTAGTTTCATTTACCTTTCCGACATAGAGTGCAGCTTTGCTTTTATATTTCTCAAATGTGCTTTTTTTCCTACCTACATATACCCCTTCTAAATCAGAAAGGAGTTCCAGGTTTTCCTCAATATCAATCATGTTCACTAAAAAGATATAAAAAGTCCTATAATTAAAACCTTTTCGGATTAAATGGAAGCAATTTCTAGGATTAAGACAGCTCATGGAGACATCAAAACACCTGCGCTCCTCCCTGTCTGCGCACTTACCTATGGCGTCTGGGACGTTTTTATTGAAGAGAGAGTCATTCCCCCCTGGAAACTTTCTGAGGCCACACTTTTCTCTTTAGAGTATGTGAGAAACACAAAATATGAGGAAAAGGTCGTAAACGGGTTTCACAGGCTGTTTAAAGAAAAAAAGCCGATATTTGTTGATTCGGGCGGATTTCAATCAATGAAGAAAGGAATTGAGAGGGATCCTATTGATGTGCTTAGATTTCAGGAAAAGCTCAAAGCAGATGTTGCTGCAACATTTGATTATCCTGTGCCACTGAATGTTGAAAGGGCAGAGTATATGCAGATGCTTCAGAAGAGTATTGACAGTGCGAATCTAACCCTTCAAAATAAAGAGAGAGAAGAGATGCTCCTATATTCATGTGTGCACGGATTTTCTAAAGAAGAGGTCGACTGGTACTTTTCAAAGCTTCGTGGTGGTTTTGACGGCTATGCGATGGGATCACTTGTCCCAAGAAAAAATGACTATAAGACCCTTATTGAGATTATCCATAGGGCCAAAATGCACGCTCATGAGCGAGAAAAGCCTCTCCATATTTTTGGGGTCACTGGGTTTCCAATGTTATATGCCTTGAGTTATATGGGTGTTGAGACCATGGATTCGTGGACATACCTTGTTGCATCAATTTACAAGGAATACATACATCCAGAAACTTTAAAGAGAGTCAGGATGAGAAAAACTGGGAGTATCCCTGAATGCGATTGCTTTATCTGCAAGGAGCTTGGGATGGAAGATTTTTTGGGAGCTACAAGTGTTCCCCAGGCTTATCTTGCAATTCATAATTTGAATATCTTCATGCGTGAGATGAAACTGATAAAAGAGCACATGGATGAGAACAGCTTTGAAGAGCTAGTTCAACGTAAAAGTAAACAAAACATTCGAATAAAAAAAGTTTATGATTATGCTAAAGAACATATGAAAAACAATGTCTTATAGCATAGCATAAAATATCTAGAAACAGGTTAGGAATACCTGACGTGATAAAAGATAAACTATTTGACGAAGGGGTTAGCTACGCTAAAAATAAAGTGTTGGGCCTAGGTCTTTACATTATTAAAACGACAATTGAGAGATATTGGGGGCAAAACCACATTTTAGAATAATGCCCCCAAAGGCTCTATTTTTTTGAAATTGAAAAGTTTTTAAAAAATAGTTAGTTCTATATTTATTAACTACTAAAATTTAATTAAACCTATACTTATTCTTTTATTGCATAGTTTTACTCAATATAAAATTTATCAAAATAATAGAAAGAAAAATAAATATGTTTATCCTATAATTAATGGTAAATTATTAGATAATTTGCCCCAAAGAGGGAATAATGAGAAAGATAAATAAAAGATTTAAGATTTGTGGATCTCGTATTTTATTATATCCTCAATCTGAGTTTTTATGGAGTCAATAATTTTCTTTCTTAAGAATAGGCAGTCTGTAGATATCTCTTTTCTAATTTTTGGAAGTATTTCGTCGTTACATTCGTCTTTATACTGTTCTATCTTGAGAGAGATATAATTCAATTCTTTTTTTAGAGCTGAAACATCAACCCCTTGATCCTCTAGCTTCTTTATTGATAAATTAAATTGAGAAAGGGTCTCCAATATCTCATTTAATCCTGAATTTTTTATTTCCATACCTAATCATGCCTTAATACATTAAGTGGTCCGATCTTGGATATATTGCACACAGGTATAATTCTATATAGAGATTATGTAATATAATAACACTACAAAGTAATGAAACAATGTTACATTAAAAGCTTATTGATGGTTAAAAATAAAAAAATGTAAAAAAGAAAACTATTATTTAAGTGAATGATTACTTCTGTTCAATTTCGACGACTTCAGCTATTGGGGCATTCTTTTTGACACTTTCAATG
Organism: Methanofastidiosum sp.; assembly: GCA_020854815.1. Lineage (NCBI taxonomy): Archaea > Methanobacteriati > Methanobacteriota > Candidatus Methanofastidiosia > Candidatus Methanofastidiosales > Candidatus Methanofastidiosaceae > Candidatus Methanofastidiosum > Methanofastidiosum sp. The sequence continues at coordinate 34,717 of JAHKLW010000029.1, forward strand.
CCGTTAAGACATGCTCTCTTTGTGGTGTAACCTTCGCCTGTTGCAATTATTTCCCCATTTCCAGCTTTTAATCTAAATCGAAATTGTTTTTTTGCGTCCGTATATACCTCAAATTTTGCTGCCATGCTATCACCTACTATATAGTCTTCTTACTATTTAACGTTATTGATTTTTAAAATTAAAAAATTGGATTTCATTTAGATTTAATTTGAGTTCATTTTTAAAATGAAATGAAAAAGAAAAGATTGTTTCCAGAGCCATCCTATTATGCCCTTGTTATTTAATTCTTCATCTGCTAATAGCTTAAGCCTTGACTGTTCCTGTTCTATGTTTTGAACTTGTTCCTGAAGGATAGCTTTTGTTTGAGTGTCAAAATCACTTTCTTCTATGAGTCTGTTTAGTTCCCTGATTCTGTTTTCATTTATTACAATCTCCTGCACTATGAGTCCCGCTGCTTCGTTGTCCCCGCCTGCAAAGAATTTGACAAATCCGCTTCTGCTTTGTATCCTTTCTTCTGCCCTAGTTGTTATCTCAAAGGAATTTTTGATTTCATTTGATACCTTTGATATGTTTGCTTCTGATTTGCCAAACATAGGGGCTGTTGATTCGATTGCCTGGACTGCAACTTGGGCCATCTTTTGGTTCTGTGGTAAGTTTGGCATTGTGGAGTTTACTTCTTGATTTATTTGTTGGATAACTGATCTGAACTGTTGTTCAGTGTTTGGCGCAATTTGATTTTGATTCTGAATATTCCGGGGGTTACTGCGACATTGCCTTCATTCTGAATAATTTGAGTTTGTTGCTGAACTTGGATATTGGATGTATTTCCTTTATTTGAAATTTGCTCTTGAACATTCAATTGATTAGCATTCTGAGTCGGAGTTACATTATTATTTGAATTTGAAAGATTTTTAGGGGATGTGTTTGTTTCTTTGTTTGACTCTTGATTATGTGGTGCTGCGGCATATGCTGAAGTGAAAAGAAATAAAATAATTAAAAGAATAAAGAGTTTTTCATTTAGTCACCCTTTATTTATTTTTTACCTCCGCCACCGCCATTGCCGCCACTGTTTCCATTGCCATTTCCACCTGCATTGCCTGAGTTTCCTTTTGAGTTGCCCTTGTCTTCATTGTTTTTGTTAGAGTTGTTGTTTTTCGCCTCATCTTTCTTGTCTTGGATCATCTGTTTGATTCTCTCTCTTTCCTCTAGTTTTTCCTGGAGCTTTAGTTCATTCTGTTCCTTTAGCTGTGTCCTTGTGGCATCTTTTTCTAAGTATCTTTCAGAAGCATTGAGTCTTGCTTCAAGTGAAGTTAATAGACCAAATGCTCTGCCTGTTTTTCCTTCTTCAATGGCTAAAGAGATTTTGTCAAGTGTTGAAGAAAACTGGCTTAAGTGAGAGTAAACAGATTGAGGTAGATTAAAGCTGTCTATATAATAAGAGTTGCCGTCAATATCGGTAAAGTAATATCCATCTTCCTTTTCTTCAAAGTAGAATTCGAATTCGCCAAGTGTGTATACGCCTTCTTCTGGAGCTTCTTCAGTTGTTGATTCTTCGCCAGTTTCTTCTCCTAAAGGCTCTTCGGGCGTTGTTTCTTCCTCAGTTTCAGGTGCGACCCCATAGAGAACAAATATTTCTTCTATGATCTCGTAAAATGCATTTGACTTTTCTGTGAACTTCTCATCAATTACCGATGTTTCAGAAGTAACTTCTTCGATTTCTACTGCCTCTTCAAAGGCAACGTTAGCTATATCTTCAATAGTGCTTTCGGCCATTGCAGGAGCTATAACGCTTAATAGGAGTCCAATGCCTATTAATAATGCCATATGCCTATGTGTGTTTTTCATACGAAAAATAATGTTTCTTTAACCTATTTAAAGCTTTCTGTGCCTTTATTTTAAATTTAGAGTTTAAAAATAGTTCATAATAGTTTTTAATCGTTCATTAAAGTTTATTTTGTTTTTTAATTGTTTATATTAGTTTATTTTAGTTTTTTAAGTTATAATAAATCATATTTTAGAATATTAAAATTATAAGGGGCATAATACCTAAAAAAAAGTTGAAATAAAGAATATTTATTAAAGAGAATAAAAAAGATTTATTTTTCTTACCGAAACCGAGTATCTTCATGAATGAAAACATTGGAGTTGGCTTGTCTATTGCAACTTTAATAAGCACAGAAGTATTTTTATTATAAAATTTTACCGTTCCAGATTTCTCAGCTTTCCAAGTCATGACTAATTTTTGGCCATCCCACTTGTCATCCACATAAGATAGCACCCCATTTGGAGTTTCCAAAGCATCATAGCTACCATTACTTGTGACAATGACATCTTCTCCAATAGCATAATATATCTTATTTGGATAAATATATGTTGCATCTGGTAATTCAGTTGCAGTTACAGAAGCTACTCCAATCATGCTCCCGAATAGTAACAATCCTATCAAAATTGTGAATATTTTTTTTCATAATTATCACTTTTAATTAACTTGATTTATATCTATGTGTTTTTAAATATTTGGTATCAATTTAGAAAAGATAGAAAGAAGAAAAAAAATTAATTTATGGAACAACAATCTCAACGACAATCCTGTCAAATGTTCCGTTCAGTGAAAATGCCGTCATGACAACTGGATATCTACCTGAAGAAACGTTTGGCCCTACTGTGAAAGTTGCATCATAAGACCCTATGTTATGTGCTTTGATCTTCTGTAAGCCTGGTTCGATGCCGACAATTATGCCCTCCGGTAATCCGTCAAATCTTACCCTTACATCATTCTGTGTAAAGAACCCTCTGTTTTCAATCTGGATCTTCGTCTGTTGAGTTCCGGGCGATATGTTGAAGCTTGATATAGTCTTTCCGTCTTGAATAATTGTATCTCCGCCAACTATCTGGAAGTTCTCTATGTCGACGTTTGGATAAAGTATCGCTGCAGGGATAGATTTTTGTCTGCACTCATAGCAACATTGCCTTTCTAAAGTTATCCCAAATTCATTTGGATCAAAACCCTCATCTGCAGTTATAGTTATGCTTGACGGTATTCCTTTTATAGAATTCATGTATTGTCCGTTTTCTTGGTCGTAGAAGTATATCTCAATATATTTTCCAAATAATATACCATTAGCTTGAAATGGAACTCCGTTGACATATATTGTTCCTGAACCGGAATAATATACTTTAAGGGAATACTGTTCATGCACAATTTGGCAATTATAATTGTTTGGGAGTGTGCAATCAAAAGAAATCTTAGGGGTACAATCACCCTCTGCAGGACAATTCCTTACGTCTATGCATCCTACAGGCCCAGAAAAGATTATTGGTGCAAGGCCATTTGTGCTGCACCTTGGAACGGGAATTGATTGTCCGAGAGTTATCGGTTTAGGTGAAGCTATCATGCATTCTTCTTGGCAAATATCTTCAGAATTTGATACTATGTGGAGTGAGTTTTCAAGCACACGACATTGAGTGAGGCAGTCTTGGTATCCATTATTCTCATCTCGACAGTAAGCCTGACAACCCTGTTGTTGTATAAATTGTAATTCTTGGGAGCAATCGGAATAACATTCTTCATCAAAATAGGGTTCATAAATAACATATTCCCATTTACATCCTTCTAGATGATCGTTATATATCTCTACTATAGACTCTTCTAAGCATCCAGAAAATAATGAAATTAATATAAGGCCAGATAATATCAATACTATTTGCTTTTTCATAATGATCACGGTTATTATTTGTTAATGTTTTTATTCGTTGATATATAAATATTTTGGTAATCATTGTTCGATAAAGATGAAATTTAAATTTTAAATAAAAGAAATAAAAAATGATTTATTTTTCCTTGCCAAGTCTTAAGATTTTCATAAACTGTTGCATTGGGTACTCTTTTGGAACTATTGTAACTGTAGTAGCGTTACCCTTTGTAACACAACACCCGAGCCCACAACAAAAATTTACTTTTCCGGGTTTTAACGCTCTGAAAGTATATTCCCCATTGACATTGCTTATAAGTTCTAGGTACCCCTCCCCCGATTCACAAAGTATAATTGGTGACTGTATTGTAAAAGTGTCACCTACTTCTACCCTTGTTATCGAAGGTTTGTTGCATGTAGTTGCCATAACTGATGCAATACTAGATAGAAGGAAAATAATGGAAATTAACAATGCAAATAATTTCTTCATTAAATCACGATTAAAATTAGGATTAGTTAATATAAACATTTGCATTTAATTTTTACAAAAGAATAAAAAAATTAATTTTTGTTTTTATTTAGGATCTCTAATATCTTCATTATAGGTATTGACCCTGTCGGGTCTCTACTAGATGCGTAGTGGAATCCCATATCTACTGTGCCTTTGTCCCATTTCTCATCTGTCCTTGTTGTAAATCCATTGTATAGCCCAAGGGCAGCTGACTCGTCTGAGCCAGAATCAACAGATGGACTAGCAATTGAAAGGTAATACTCACCAAGTCTTCCTGTAGCAAACTTTGGATCAACTGAAATTGAGCCTATGCCAGGCCCCTGCTCATCGTAATCTCCTCCGGTATTGCCCCACGCATTTGAATATGTTATTTCTGATGGGTCGCCATCATCCTCTATGTCAAATCCTTCATCGCCGTTTCCGACAGCGATGCAGTTTATCACTTTGGTTCCTCCATAGTCATCATAGAATCCATCGCTACTATTATTTGCAGCTGTGCAATTTATGTATGTGCAGTGGCTATTATCGTCAAATCCATCTGTATTGTCATATGCTAGACAGTTCTTGAGCGTTCCATAATCGTCTGTAACAAATCCATCAAAAGCGTTGCTATGGGAGATACAGTTCTCAATATACACATAGTTGCCATCAAGGTAGAATCCGGCACCTGAAGCATTCCTAATAGTTATATTTTTCATTGTAGTATAGGAGCTAGTGCTAGATATCGCATTGCCGACGCCGGCATTTGTGGCATCAATTATAGTATTGAAAGGACTGTCCCCGATTATTGTAAGATTACTTGCTGAAAATTCAATTCCGTCTTTAATATAATAAGTCCCTGCATGAACGTAAATTGTTGACCCGGGGGGTGCGCCTTGGATTGTGTCATGAAGGACCTGCCATCCATCGCTTTCGTATACATGGTATACGTCTGCTGAAACTGGATTTACCATAATTAAAATAGATATTAATAAAATTCCAGATATTAAAAATGAAGTAAGTTTTTTCATTATAGTCGCCATTATAAAAAAAATCATGAGATTATATAACTGTTACGGCTAGTTAGAATAAGAAATAATTTAGTTCCTAAAGCTTGTAGCTGATATTATTACCTTTTGATTTTTTAGAGGTTTGACATATTACTTTTTTCAATAACCCACCTATAAGCAGGTATAACTCTAATTTTTTTATCTTCTATTTGAATTTCATCTGTCTGTTCAAAAGTTATGATTAGTCCTTCTCTAATCTTTAAGGCGTCCATAACTTCAATCAATCCATTTATCTCCCGTTCCATATTAGTTTCATCGAGTGCAAAACTGACCTGTATAGCATCTGTTATTTTGTTGCCCTTTTTGACTAGGAAGTCACATTCGTTCTTGTTTGAGTAGTAATAGATATCTTTATTTTCCCTCTTTAGCTCGATATACACCAGATTCTCTAAGTTTCTACCTTTGTTTGGCGTAAATGTTAAGCCACATATCTTGTTGAACGCTTGGTCGACAAGGTATATCTTCCTTGGAGAGTTAAGCTGCTGTCTCAATGAATGGGAGAATTTTAGCACTTCGAAGAAGATGTAGGAGTTCCCAAGATAGGAAATATACTCTTTCACAGTTATGGCATTCCCAAGGTTAAGTGTTTTTTTAAGAGAGTTGTATGTGAACTTACATGTGGCGTTAGTTGCAAGTATATTAACGAGCTCCTTCAATAGCTTCTCTTTCTTTATAGAATACCTAACTATTATATCCTTATACAGTATGTTCTCATACACTGTTTTTAAGTAATCCGAATCTTGATTTTTTAGATACTCTGGAAATCCCCCGGAGTTAAGGTATTCTTCAAAGAGTTTTTGAAGATTAATCCTTTTTTCAGATATGTAAAAATCATCCTTGTTGAAGATTATATTTTTGAATGAGAGGAACTCCACAAATGAGAAGGGGTATACCTCAAACACCTTGTATCTCCCTGTAAGCCTTGTACCAAACTCTTTGCTAAGAAGAGACGCATTTGATCCGGTGATTATTATTTTTTTGCCTTGGTCCTGTAATCTTCTAACAAAAGTTTCAAATTTCTCAACGTTTTGGATCTCGTCGAAGAAGTAGATTTTTGAGGGTCCGTATGATTCGATTAGGACTTCGTTTAGAGTTTCGAATTCTTTAGCGTTAAAGTCAAGTAATCTTTCGTCTTCAAAGTTTATATAACACCATCCCGATTTATTCTGCATTAATTGTTTTAACAGGGTAGATTTGCCACACCTTCTGACACCCGTTAGGATAATTATCCTTTCATCTTCGAAGAAACCTAATATTTTATCTAATATCTCTCTTCTTACTGTTTCTTTCTGGATGTTTAGTTCCTTTTTTTGATTTATCACTACCTGTCTCAATATCTCTTTGGTAGTCATACTCATTAATAATGAGTACTTATATATAAATCTACTCATTGCTAATGAGTATTTTAAATAAAAAATAATTTAGTTCCTAAAGCTTGTAACAGATGCCGGAATCCTGCCGCCACGTTTTACGAATCTAGAGCAGTCAACCTTCTTTACAGGCATTACTGACCCTTCGCCTAACAGGCCTCCAAAGTGGACATAGTCCCCTTCCTTCTTTCCTTTGATTGGAACAAGCCTGACACCAACAGTCTTGTTGTTGTATACGCCTATGGCAATCTCATCTGCGATAATCCCTGCAATGATCTCTTCTGGAGTGTCGCCTGGTATTGGGACCATATCTAGCCCTACAGAGCATACTGATGTCATAGCTTCAAGCTTTTCAATATTGATGTAGCCCTCTTTTGCAACTTCAATCATGCCTCGGTCTTCTGATACAGGTATGAACGCGCCGCTGTATCCTCCGATTCTAGAGCTTGCCATGATGCCTCCTTTCTTTACAGCGTCAGTTAGAAGTGCTAATGCGCAAGTGGATCCAGGACCGCCGCAGTGCTCTATGCCCATGTCCTCAATGATCTTTGCAACGCTATCCCCTACCGCAGGAGTTGGTGCTAGAGACAGATCGATTGAGCCAAAGTCAACCTTCATTCTTTTAGCGACCTCTTCCCCAATCAATTCCCCGGCTCTGACAATTTTGAAAGAGACTCGCTTTATGGTGTCGCATAGCTCCATGAAGTTCCCATCGGTCTTTTCTACTGCAGCCCTTACTACCCCTGGCCCGCTGATACCTACATTAATTGATGCGTCAGAGTTTCCAATGCCGTGATAAGCACCTGGCATGAAAGGTATATCTTCTGGTGCGTTTGCTAGAACTACTAGCCTTGCGCATCCAGTATCAGATACCTCAGAGGTCTTTTTGATTATCCGGCCCATCCTAAGGATCTCGTCCATGTTTATTCCATCACGAGTTGATGCGACAACTACTGAAGAGCAGAGCCTCTCTGTAGCGTCCATTGCCTCTGGTATTGATTCAATAAGGATGTTGTCCCCTAGTGATGCTGCCCTATGAACAAGAGCTGTATAGCCCCCAATAAAATTGATACCTAGGTCTTCAGCTGCCTCATCAAGAGTTGTGGCTATCTTTACTGCCGCCTTTTTTGAAGGCATTCCAAGAGCATTTATTATTAAAGAAATTGGAGTCACAGCTATCCTTTTGTTCACTATCGGGATTCCAAAATCTTCCTGAACGCTGTTTACGATCTCGACGAAATCCCCGGCTTTGTCCTCTAGCTTTTCAGCTATCCGCTCGCATGTGTGGCCTACATCATTTTTAGCACAATCCAATAAATTGATGCCGAGCGTAACAGTCCTTATGTCAAGCTGCTCAACCTTTACCATCTTTATGGTCTCAAGAATCTCATCAGATGTTACCATAGGCCTCAAACCCTGTGCATCCTGTCAAATATCTCTTTCCTTTGAATTAGAAGATTAATGTTAAGTTTGGCCCCTTCGTCCTCTAGGTCCTTCTTTATCTTCTTAAAGTCATAGCCTGATGTGGATATATCGGCTATGGCAATCATTGAGAATACGCCGTCAAGAACGGTCTGGCTGAGCTCTAGTATATTGACATTTAAGTCAGCTAGCACCCTTGTAACACCTGCCACGATACCGGGCCTATCGGCTGATAATACAGTAATAACAATCTTTTCTCCAATTTTGTCTGCCATGTCTAAAAAGATGTTTATTGTCTTAAAAAGTTAGTGGAGAAAAGAAGATATTTATTTTATTATACTATACCATAAAATATATAAAGAAGTAAGATAATCTTACTTTATGGCTACAACTACCGTAAACTCCAAGGAAGAGTTCACACGTGTAAGCTCTAAAGGGCAGATTGTCATCCCAAAAGATATCAGGGATAATCTAGATATCAAAGAGGGCGATCTTCTAGCCGCAGTTTCTGAAGAGAACTTCATCATCTTGAAAAAGATTGACCCCAAGATTACTGAAGAAGAGAAGGTACTCCTAAAAAGAATAAAGGAATCCTGGGACAGTATAGATAGGGGCGATTACACAGAGATGGAAGGAAGCGAACTCCTAAAGGAAATGAAGAAATGGTAAGGGTAGTATATTCTAAGGAATTTGAGCAGGATGTCAAAAAGATCCGCGACAAGGCTTTAAAGGAACGACTTATTAAACAAGTTAAGAAAATACTTAAAAATCCCGATATTGAAAAGCCCCTGCGATACAATCTAAAAGGCGAGAGGTCTGTCTACGTCCCTCCATATAGATTAGTATATGCGCTTATTGATGACAAGATTTTTTTCTGAGGTTTAGACACCGGGAAGATGTCTACGATTGAAAGTTGTAATAAGAGAAAATAAATAAAGAAAGAGTTACTTTTCTTTTAGATTCAATCCAAGTATCTTAAGTATCTGTGCTATTGGAAGTGACTTGCTTCTTGGTGGTGTGCCCTGGTACTTAATTGTAAAGTAGTCATATTGTGAGATGTTCCATACGTATCCTGTGACGATAATGTTGTTTTGTGAGTCTATAGCGATATCATAGGAGTCGTCATAATCATTTGAGAAGTCATATTTTCTTTCCCAGACCTTTTTGCCGTTTGGATCATATTTGACGGTCAAGTACTGGTAGTATCTATAAGAGTCGTATTCCCCTCCAGTTATGAAAATATTGTTGTATGAATCAACTGCGACTTTATAGCTCCATCTGCCGCCTGTGTTATCAATTATATCCCAAAGCTCTGCACCGCTAGAGCTGTACTTCACTGTGACTGATGAATAACTGTTTACATGATCATCTGCATAACCCGATATAATCACATTGTTAAGGGAGTCTATCGCAACACCGGGAGAGTAGTCTGAGTCACCACTGTCAAAGATCTTTTCCCAGATTATATTGCCACTTGAATCATACTTTACAGTATAGAAGTCACTTGCAGAAACTCCTGTAACGACAATATTGCTATGCGAGTCAACTGCAACGCCATATACTGTTCCAAGATAATCCACCTGGCGGAGAAGATTGCCATTTGAATCATACTTTATTATACCAGAGTTCCCAGCCACTATGACATTGTTTTGTGAGTCTGTTGTAACTGCATAAGCGGTACCTGAATATGGCTCATCCCAGATATAGGTTCCATTTGGACCATATTTTACAGTCCCACTATCTCCTGTTACTATGATATTGTTTTGGGAATCTGTTGTAACGTCGCGGGGCTTTCCAGATGGACCTATTACGGCTGTTGGCCACGCTAGATTGCCACTTGAATCGTACTTTATTATCAAATAGTTAGCGCCAGAGTATCCAGAGACTATGACATTGTTCTGCGAATCAGTTGCGACACCGTAAGAGTAATAATTACTGGAAGGATAGATTTTAGACCAGATAATATCGCCATCTCCAGCAGATGCCAATCCTAGAGAGGCAACAAACATTATCGCTACTAAAATAGAGATTAGTTTTCTCATATTGTTTCACCTAGTGCTACCATAAAATAGTCAAGCAATGATATATAAAATTATTGGTTATTATTGGTAATCAATGCTAAAAATATAGTTTTTATCTGTAAGGTTGAAAGTTAATAATAAGAAAAGAAAAAAATATAGTATTAGTTTTCTTGATTCTCTTTGAGAATCTTTAGTATCTGTGCTATGGGCAAAGACTTTGGATCTGGGTCTGCGCCTGTAGTAAACCAAAGTGCAAGTCCATTTCTTATTGGCCCATCGTATGAAACGCCTGTGACGTCATCAAGATCAAGCCCGATAACTGGGGGATGTTCATGATCGTCAATTATATTAGTTATGTTCTTGTACTGCATCTTGATATTACCGTTCTTGTAGAGTATTACCTGTACTGTTTGGGCCCCCTCGTTTGTACCCTCACCGTAATACATACCCGCTGCATCAAATTCAATAACAAGATAATCTCCAAAGTTCTGGTAGTATGCATTGCCCCTCTCTTTAAAACTCATATCATAAAATAGGAAGGCAATGAGTGGATTTTCACCCCAATAGTTTGTTCCGATTGAGTAACTTTCAGTAGGTATTTTATAACCATAATAGTTGTAACTTGCATAATTTCCTACTCCTGAAGAGAAATCTATGTGGCCGTTTGTTGAGAGGTAAAGCTGATTGTAAGTCTCCCCATAGAAGGGAAAATCAAAACCGATGTCAATCTTTACATAATCATCGTCTAGTGGATTATCGCCGGCATTCGCCCACACAACTTCTGTTCCCGTATCCTTTATCTCAATCCAATTGTAGTTTGCATCATAGACTCTGTATGGATTTGCTCCAAAGCTCGTATACTGCGCCCCAAGAATTGATGCTACCCCAAAAAAACTCCCTACAAAGAGTAAGGATATAACAATTGCATATAGTTTTTTCATAATAATAACTCCATTAGATATAAAAAAATATTAATTATTAATATATAAATTTAACTGCAAGAACTAATTTATTATAAAAATAGAAAAAATTATAAAAAAGATTTTATATTGCAAGATCTCCTGGTGCGAGTTCCTCAACTTTTTTCCCTTTTGAGAGAAGGTCTTGCATTATCTCCAATCTCTTTAGAATAGTGCTTCTGTGGCACATGATGAATGTACATTTGTCGTCCCCTTTTGCTTTGCATGTTATTTCCCTTGCCTCAAGCGGTATGCCAAAGGATTCTTCACACCAGCCTGCAGAGTACCCGGCATTTATGTGGCAGATATTACGATTTGACTTCTCTCCTCTTTTCAAGAAGGGTTCAGCTTCAAAAGATCCAGGATGGTGATACACTAACAGATAATTCTCGTCAGGTGAAGGTGCAGACGCCGGCAGAATGTCCACAAACGCCCAGCCGCTATATGAGAAGTATACTGGTCCCGCAGACAGCTTTTCTAAAGGATCTTTTATCCCAAATTTCTTGTGAAACTCTTTGGCTTCTTGGAGACCTACGGCCTTGCCAAATTTATACATGATCTGGTCTGCTCCCTTGTCCCCGTAAACTTCCTCTAAAGTGTGCCTAAAAGAAACTGCAAGCGATGTTGCACGAACCCACATATATCTATCGCCATCAATATCAATTCTCCCCTTTTCAGGCTGATGAACAACCTTTTTGAAGAATTCGTTAATTGTGTTTTCTGATTTAAGAAATATGGGTACCATCTCTGGGGGAACTTTTGCTGCCTTAAACTCAACCATTTATATCACTCCTGAAATTTTGTCGGCCGTCCTTTTCATATCTAGAAAAACTAGGCCCAGTTTTGCATCCTTTTTTGCAAGTGCTGTGAGAACTGCATCTTCCCCAGCGCCCATTAAGAGAATGTATCCGTCCTGACCTTTAACAAAGACCTGCTCAAGAGACCCCTTCATGAGCTCTTTTGATGTTCTTTCTCCTAATGAGAGCATTGCTGCTGACATTGCAGCTACTCTGTCCTCTTCGACGTCTTGTGGTAATTCACTTGCAATAATTAAACCATCAGTCGATACCACAGCAGATGCTTGAACATCTGCGGATGTTGATTTAAATTCTTTTAGAAGTTCTTTAAGTACTTCGGTTCTTGATTTGGCCATAAAAACTCCTCAATTGGTAATCTATATTTACAGATGACAGATTTTTACGGCCTTATAAGGCTAGTGGAGAAAAAAATAATTAAAATAGAGAAAAATTAATAAAAATTTATTCTTGATTTTCTTTTAGGATCTTAAGAATCTTATCCACTGGTAGGCTTGATGGTGGGCCTCTACTAGATGCGTAGTGGAATCCCATGTCTACTGTGCCTTTGTCCCAGATTCCATCTGTTCTTGTTGTAAATCCTTGGTACAGCCCAAGTGCCGCTGATGAGGTAGAGCCTTTATCTACGCATGGGCTATTTGGTGAAAGGTAGAAAGTGTCTATTCCATCGACAAACTTTGGGTCAACTGAAATAGAGCCAGTTCCGGCAGGTGTTTCGTCATAATTGCCCCAAGGATTATTCCATGCGTTACAATATATTACTTCTGATGGGTCATATTCATCCTCTATGTCAAATCCATTGTCACCATTTCCAACTGCTATGCAGTTTATCACTTTAGTTCCGCCATCGTCACTATAGAATCCATCGTACACATTCCCAACAGAGGTGCAGTTGATGAATGTACTGTGGCTATTATCTCCAATCCCATCAGATCCGTTATTATATGAAAGGCAATTTTTAACTGTGGCATAATCGGTAACAAGAATACCGTTTGCTCCATCTGTAAAACCATTGCTGTGAGTGATACAATTCTCAATAGTTGCATACTCTCCCCCCACCCAATTTCCACCAACATTTTCTTGATCCATAAGAATTCCATATCCCGGCGCATTTCTTACAGTGATATTTTTTATAGTTATATATTTTTTCAAGGAGCAGAAGCCGTCCCCACCAGAAGATGTTGCATCAATTATGGTATTAAAAGGGCTATCGCCTATTATTGAAATATTATCTGCATTTACGGTAATTGTGCCATTTGTGGAATAAATTCCTGCGTGAACGTAAATCGTGTCCCCTGCAGATGCAGCTTCAATTATTACCTCAATGTCGTCCCCTTGGTAGACATGATACGTTGCCGCAGAGACCGGGCTTAATATCATAAAAATACTTGCAAAAAGTATTGACATTATTATTATAGATTTTATTTTATTCATAATAAACACCATTATATTGTTAAAAATGGAAAGAAATTAATATATTTAAAGCTAACTATAAAAAAATCTATTAAAAAATAATGGTAAAATTATTATAAATTAAAAATATCTATTTATTATTTTCGTTCTTTTCTAGAATCTTCATTATCCTGTCCATTGGAAGAGATTTGGGAACAAAGGGTATTGCTCTATGAGTATTGAAATTGTTCTGTCCGAACTTTGGCCAGTTTGAGTTTGCATATGCCTTCATTGATTGTTGATAAGACGCATATGTCCAACTTGAACTGCTCTGAATAGCGTAGAGTTTATAGTCGTCTTCGCCTCCAACATAGATTGTGCCGTCAGGAGCTATTGCAGGAGATGACCTACCACCACCGACATCATACCTCCACTTGTAGTCAGTACGATCTCCACTACCTGTCGGGCTTATCGCGTAAAGATAATCATCCTGGCTCACAAAATATATTGTGCCGTCTGCACCGATTGCAGCGGATGATGGAACACTGCTACCTGTTTCAAATCTCCACTTTAGAGAACCGTTTGGATTTATTGCATAGAGGTATTTATCGGAGCTCCCAATATATACTGTGCCATCTGCACCGATTGCTGGTGATGATCGATTAATGCCTCCACCGGTCTCATATCTCCACTTTAGAGAACCATTTGGATTTATTGCATAAAGATAATCATCATAACTTCCTATGTATATAGTGCCGTCTGCTGCAACAGCAGGGGATGAGCGAGCATAATACGTATTGATGTCATAAGTCCATTTCAATGACCCGCTTGGTGTTATTGCGTAAAGGTTGCCGTCTTGGCTTCCAACATAGATTGTGCCGTCTGCACCTATTGCTGGTGATGACTGAGCATAGCTAGTGCTACCTATGTCATAATTCCATTTAAATGATCCGCCTGCAGTCAGCGCATAAAGGTAGCCGTCATGGCTTATAAAATATATTGTGCCATCTGCACCGATTGCGGGAGATGAGCAAACATTTGATCCTGTTTCATATGACCACTTTAGAGATCCGTCTGGATTTATTGCATAAAGATAATCATCCTGGCTCCCAATGTATATTGTTCCATCAGGAGCTATTGATGGTGAGCCTGTGATATAACTCCCAGTTTCATATGTCCATTTTGGGGCCCCTCCACTTGGGGAGAATGCATAGAGGGAAAAATCATACCCCCCAACATATATTGTGCCATCTGCACCGATTGCTGGGGATGAATAAACATAATTTCCTATATAGTAATCCCATTTAAGGTCCCCATCCGCGGCAAAAACTGCTCCAAAAGACGTTAAAAATATAGTAACTAATAAAACAGCTGTTATTTTTTTCTTCATGAAAATCACCATTATTGTTATCAAAACAAGATTTTAAGACTATTTAAGTTTTACGGTTTTCTTTATTAATGTCTTATCCCAAAATCATTTCCCGTGAGGAAATGTTATTGGGGTATGGCAAAGCTCAAGGAGAGTGCAAGTTTCAGATAGCCCTAAAGGAGCTAGGGATAGAGCATATACTTTCCGGTGTCAGCCATCCCCAGACAAACGGGAAGATTGAAAGATTCTTGGAACGCTTGAGCAGAAGCTAAAATACTTCAAGTCGATAGAAGAGTTCATGAACTTCTACAACAAGAAACGGCCACACATGAGCTTAAATCTTGACGTGCTTGAGACTCCAGAAATGGCATTTTACAGAAAGCTAGAATCTGGCAGTAATTTGCCAGATACTACCTAAAATAGGGGAGATTTTTTAATGAAAGGAAAAGGAAATAATTGCAGGATAAGACAAATAATTTATTATAATGTTTTAATTATTGTGATAATAGAAAAAGAGATAAAAAATAAATTTATCTTATCTTTGCACCGGTCTTGATTTCCTTGTCTGCTTCAAGTAATGATACAAGCTTTCCGTCGTCAGCAGCCAAAAGCATAGCTTCACTCTTTACGCCACGGATTGTTGCTGGTTCAAGATTGCATATTGCCACTATCTTCTTTCCGACTAATTCTTCCTTCTTATAGTAGCTCTTTATGCCTGCAACTATAGTTCTCTCTTCGCCGACATCAATCTTCATGACATATAGCTTGTCAGCCTTCGGGTGGTCTTCAACTGAGATGATCTTCCCAGTCCTTATATCAAGTTTTGCAAACTCATCAAATGGTATCATGGGCTTTTCCTCCTTCTTTACTAGGGTCTTTTTCATTGGGGGCGGATTATCAAGCTTTTCTATCTGCCTCTTTATCTCCTCATCAGGGACCTTGGAGAATATCGGCTCTGGTTTTTCTAAAGGCTTTCCCTGCTCTAAAAGAAGTTTTGCACTATCGTCCCAGGAAAACTTAGCTATTCCAATCTCACTCAGCATCTTCTCTGTTGAGAACGGCAAAAATGGATTTAGTACCATTGAGAGCGTCTTTGCTAGCTCTAGAGATATGTAGATTGTGTTTGCTGCCCTTTGCTTATCGGTCTTAACTAGCTTCCATGGCTCCTTCTTATCAAAGTACCTGTTGCAGCTCTTTGCAAATGAGACGACCTCCTTCAATGCATCCTTCATCTTGAATACCTTTATGAGGTCAGAGACCTTTGTACCGATCTCTTCCATGTTCTTTATGGCTTCCTTATCGTCATCATCAAGGAGTGATTTATCAAGAGAAGGAATCTTACCGTCAAAGTTATTGAAAGCAAATGTGATGGACCTGTGGACAAAGTTGCCTATGATGTCATTTAGCTCGTCATTTATCCTCTTCTGGAAATCCTCCCAGAGGAAGTCTGAGTCCCTTGATTCTGGGGCTACTGTTGTTAGATAATACCTAAGATAGTCAGGCGGGAAATCCTTCAGGAATTCTCCAAGCCATATCGCCCAGTTCCTTGATGTCGATGTCTTCTTTCCGCCTATGTTGAGGTACTCATTTGCCGGGACGTCGTATGGGAGCTTCCATTTTCTCCCTTCATATTCGCCATACCCTAAGAGGAACGCCGGCCACATGATAGCATGGAAAGGTATGTTATCCTTACCTATGAAGTGGACGATCTTTCCGTCCAGCCAGTAATCCTTCCATGCGTCTGGTTTTCCCATTCGCTCTGCCCACTCCTTTGTGGATGAGACGTAACCTATGACCGCTTCAAACCAGACATACAATACTTTGTCTTTTCCTTCTTCTAGCGGGACCTTGATACCCCACTGCAAATCTCTTGTGATTGCCCTATCTTGTAACCCTTCCTTGATCCAGTTCAGGCAGAAGTTTACTACGTTAGGCCTCCAGTGCTTGTTTGACTTCATCCAGACTTCTAATTCATCCTGAAAGTCGCTTAGCCTGATAAACCACTGGAATGTTTCCTTTACTTCAGGCGTTGTGCCGCATGTTATGCACTTTGGGTCTACAAGCTCAATTGGCTCTAAGACCTTTCCGCAGACCTCGCACTGATTGCCCTTTTGATCCGGGGCGCCGCATGTCGGGCATGTCCCCTCGACGTATCTGTCCGCCAAGAACATGTTGCACTTGGGGCAGAATGCCTGGACGACGGTCTTCCTCTCAATATGGCCGTTCTTTAAGATCTTCAAGAAAAAGTCTTGAGAGGTCTTGTGGTGAATGGGTAGCGAAGTCCTTGAAAAGTTATCATAGGATATGCCGAGATTTTTAAAATCTGTCTTCATATCCTCATAGTAAAAGTCAACAAGCTCCTTTGGCGTGACGCCATCCTTTAGGGCCTTTATCTCTATTGCCGTTCCATGTTCGTCTGTCCCACCTACATAAACTATATCCGCGCCAGCTAGCCTATTGTACCTGACATAGGTATCTGCTGGAAGGTAAGCCCCTGCTATATGGCCTACATGGAGGGGGCCATTTGCATAGGGAAGAGCGGAAGTGACAAGTATTCTTTCTCTCATGATTATAACTCCTATTTAGTAGTAAATAGTGCTTAAAAAATGTTTAAAAGGCTTTGTGAGGGTTAAGCTAAGGGAAAAATGATTTAAATCTTTTTATTGAAAATATGAAAAATTAAATATTTTTAATCAAATAAATGATTTTAAAGAAATATTGTGAAACATTTTTAAATAAAAGTGACTATCTAAAATTGGTGACTAGGTGCCAAAAGAAGTTAATCAAATAACTAGAGAAATTGTTAAAAATCACCTAGAGAAAATTTCTAATTTTAAAGATGTTTATGACTTATTTAGATTATTAAATTATCCCGATGAGATTATTTATCCTTCTCCCACTAGAAGAAAAAAAGACTCATTTAATTTCAAGAAAGAAGACCAAGATAGAATTAAAGAAGTATATTCAATAATAAGCATTGGTGAGGGATTATCTAAAGGAGATAATCTTCAAGTATTTTTTGTAGAATGCAATTCCATCAGTACAAGATTTACTAGAGAAGTAACTAAAAAGTTAGCAGAATCTTATAGAAGCCTATTAGTAATATTTACCGATAACTATGATAATATTGTATTCATACTACCTGAAAATGTTAAAGAGAGAGATGTTTTCAAACTAAAACTGACACGCCTTCACGCCATTAAATCTGATTTATACTATACTGATATAGATATTGTTTCTCGCCTATTGTACGAACAAGAAAATAGTTGGCGTTTTATTTTTAAAAAATGGAAAGATGCTTTTAGTGTTGAGAGAGTACAAGATTCATTTTTTGAAGATTACAAAAAAGTTTTCTTCAAAGTTAGAGATTATCTTCGTGAGCAAA
Source organism: Methanofastidiosum sp. (assembly GCA_020854815.1). Lineage (NCBI taxonomy): Archaea > Methanobacteriati > Methanobacteriota > Candidatus Methanofastidiosia > Candidatus Methanofastidiosales > Candidatus Methanofastidiosaceae > Candidatus Methanofastidiosum > Methanofastidiosum sp. The sequence continues at coordinate 52,702 of JAHKLW010000029.1, forward strand.
AAGTTCCTAAAAAAGAATCGCATGAATTTACATTACAGCTGTTGAATAGAATAATGTTCATCTATTTCATTTCAAAAAAAGGCTGGCTTAAAGAGAAAAAATTCATTTCTTACTTATGGAAGGAATACAAAAAAAGCAACGAAAAAGATACGTTCTATTCCAAATGGTTAAAGCAAATATTTTTTAAAGCTTTTAACGGCAGGGCGGCAGAGATATCTGAAATATCTGAATCGATGCGTCAGTTATTACTAGAATATGCACCTCACTTAAATGGTGGACTTTTTAGAGAGAGTAAATTGGACAAACATGAGTCACTGAAAAATTTAGTTTTGCCAGATTCTCTTTTTTTAGAATTAATCCAAGGTTTTTTTGAAAGATACAACTTTACAATAAAAGAGGATATACCATTAGATCAAGATGTTGCTGTTGACCCGCAAATGATTGGATATGTTTACGAATCATTAGCTAATGTTGCAGATGAAATTTACGATAGAAACGATCTTGGGATATTTTACACCCCTTCAATTGAAGTAGAGTTTATGTGTAAAAGATCTTTAGTTGAATATATATGGAATAATATGCCAGATATTTTACCTAAAGAAAAAATTTATCATCTCCTTTTTGATTTACCTGACCTTGATGAAGATTTAATTGATTATTTTAATTCAAATAATATATGGCATAGACTTGAAGAAGTGTTAGATAACTTATCAGTTGTAGACCCTGCATGTGGTTCTGGTGCATTTTTAGTTGGAATGCTAAATATTTTATCAGAAGTTTATTCTTACATTCATATCCAATCGAGCCGTAATATCCCTGATTTTGAGAGAAAATACAGAATTATCCAGAGAAATTTATATGGTGTAGATGTAATGCCTTGGGCTTTGCATGCTGCAGAGTTAAGGCTATGGTTACAATTAATAGTTGAATCCGATTTCAAAACTGAAGAACTAAAGAAAGGGCCACTTCTACCTAATCTGGATATGAATCTTAGAAGAGGTGATTCTTTAGTTCAAGAGATTGGAGATATGACTTTTAACCTACGCCAAAATATATTGAATCCAATATTGAAAAAAAGATTAGACAAACTAAAGTTAGAGAAACAGAAGTATTTTGAAAGTTCAAGAACTGGAAGATTTAGAAGATCAGATGAAATTAGAAATGAGGAAATTTCGATTTTCCAAGAAATAATTGCACAAAGAATAGAGGCTGTTGAAAATAAAATCAAAGAAAACAATGATAAATTGCTCAAAAGCAAAAAATCAGAACAAACTTTTTTAGTTGAAAGGCCAAAATCAAAAATTCAACTTGAGATAGAAGAAGAGAAAAAAGAAGGAATTTTGCAGAAACAAATTACAGATCTAAAGCAAGAGATACATATATTAAACGAATTGAATAAGAAGCTTTTGAATCCTGAAGAAAAACCTTTCGTTTGGGATATTGATTTTGCCGAGATATTTGGAGATAAAGGGGGATTTGATATAGTTATCGGAAATCCACCATATGTTAGATATCAAAAAATATCTCCTCCAAATATACCTAAATCTGAAGTATCTTTGGAAGCTAAAAAAGAATATAAAGAGAAACTAATTAATTCAGTTAATAACCAATTCCCATTAATTCAAAGTTTGGATAGAAAAAGCGATTATTACATATATTTTTACTTTCACGGTTTAAGCTTATTAAATAAAAAGGGAACATTTTGTTTTATTACTTCAAACTCGTGGTTAGATGTAGAATATGGTAGAGACTTGCAAGAATTTTTAGTAAAATATGTTCCTATCTATTCTATTTACGACAATTTAGTAAAAAAGAGCTTTGCTCATGCAGACGTGAATACAATCATTGCTTTTTTTGGAAGCCCAAAAATAAAAATAGAAAACTTAACTGAATGGTTATTTGAAGAGGAAACAAATAAAGGAACATGGCCATATATAAATAATATTGCAAAATTTGTAATGTTTAAGAAACCATTTGAAGAATGTTTAATGATTGACAATTTATTAGAGATAGAAAAATGCCAAAACACGAAAGTAACTAACGATATGAGAGTAGTATGTATTAGTCAAAAAGAATTATTCCAACAGGGATTGACTAATAAAAATATTTATTATGGAACTATGTGGGGCGGGAGATATCTTCGAAGTCCAGACATATTCTTAGATATCCAGAAAAATTCAAGAGAAAAACTTACTAGATTAAGTGACATAATTAATGTAGAAACATATCTTAATACTCTAGGTTCAGACAAATTCTTTTTTGTCTCTGTTGAACAAACAGTTAATAATTTGTGCAAAATAAAGAGTAGAATAGATGGAAGCACTTTTGAGATAGAAAAAGAATTTCTCACTGATTTCATAGAATCACCAAAAGAATTGAAATCGATACTAGTAAAAGAGCCCTTTAAAACAAAATTGTTTAGAGTTCCAAAAGAAATATCCTTATCAGATTTAAAATCAAGTAAAGCATATCGATACATTTCTTTTGGGGAAAAAAATAAGTATAAGACAGATTTACCAAAACAAGCATATTATGGTTCTAAAATAATAATGGCTTGTTATCAAGGGGCAAGTCATATAATAAACTATAATCCTAATAGAATAATTTCCCATAGATTTTTTAGGATAATACCAAGAACTAAAGAAATAGATGAAGAAACATTAATTTTATTATTAAACTCTACTTTTTCATCTTTATCGCTTGAAATATTCAGAAATCCAAGTTTAGGCGGCGGAGTTTTAGCACATGGAACTTATACCATTAAAGAGTTTATAATACCAAAAATTGAAAAAATTGAGATTAACAAAAAAAAATTTATTTATAGAGAAATCAAGCCAATTTTTGAAGAAATAGGAATAGATCCAACAAAAACTATTAGGGATCAATTCCCCAAACCCATTCCTGAAAGAGAAGAATTAGACGATATTATATTTGATGAATTAGGATTAACAAAAGAAGAAAGAAATGAAGTATATTGGTCTCTATGTGAACTAGTCAAACAAAGATTAGATAAAGCAAAAAGTTTGAAATGTGAGTAATATGCCAATTCCAAATGAAATTATAGATAACAGTGAAGATAACAAATTATTCTCTTTCCTAAATTGGGCTCTTAAAGATTATCCTAAAACAAATTTAGATATTGCCACAGCTTTTTTTGATATCAAAGCTTATGCTCTAGTAAAAAACAATCTCAACGGAGTTACTCAATTTAGATTATTACTAGGTAAGCCTCCTGAAATAAAATCTGAAAGAACATTAGGCGATGTTCTTTCTGAAGAAATTCGTCAAAATCTTGAAGATCTAGAGTTATCTAAAAGATGCAATGACACTGTAAAACAGCTGATTGACTTCTTAAAAAAAGAGAATGTCGAAGTTAAACTATTTGAAGATTTTCTTCATGGTAAGGCATATATCTTCGATAATTTGATTGTTATAGGTTCTTCAAACTTTACAGGTGCTGGCCTAACAAGATACGGAGAATTAAATACTTGGAAACAAGAATCTCAAGCAATATATACAAAAAAAGAATGGTTTGAAAAGTTCTGGGCAGAGTCTATTGATTTTAAAAATGATCTTATTGAGTTACTTGATTCATCAAGATATGGTAGTAAAGAATATACGCCATACCAAGTTTATATCAAAGCTCTTTATGAGCTACAAAAAAATGATATTAGAGAAGAACAAGAAGAAATAGACCCATATCTCCCCGCATCTAAAGTTAATCTTACAGAGTTTCAAGAGGATGCCATATATAGGATTGAATCAAGAATAGAAAAATATGGATTTATAATAATAGCTGACTCAGTAGGTCTTGGAAAAACTTGGATTGCAAAAAAGATTATAGAAAAAAGAGGTTACTATAGAAGAGAAAATATCCTTGTAATATGCCCCGCCCAGTTAAAATCAATGTGGTCAAAAGAATTAAAATCTATAGATGTCAAAGATAATATATTGTCCCAAGAGGAGTTAGCTTCTGAGGAATATCTCAAAAAAATAAAGAATGTGATCAAAGATAATCTTTCTACTATCAGGTTAGTAGTTATAGACGAAAGCCATAACTTCAGAAATCCCTTGTCAAATAAATGGGAGCATCTATTCAATCTTCTATCAGAACATATTACTAAGAAAGGAAAGAAACCTGAAATTCTGATGTTAACTGCTACGCCCATAAACAATAGTATTTGGGATTTGTATTGGCAGATAATGTTACTAACTTTACAAAATCAAAGAACTTTTTCTAAAGACAATATTGATAACTTATTCAAATTTTTCAAAGAAGTTGAAAAGGAAGGAGAGCCAACTTTACTTAGTGATCTTCTAAATGAGATATCTGTAAGAAGGACTAGAGATTACATCGTAAAAAATTATCCAGAAGCTTTTGTTACTATCAATAACGAAGAAAAAAGAATAATATTCCCAAAAAGAGAATTGGAAAATATTAATTATAGTTTGGAAGAAACATATGCAGGATTGTATAGAGAGATATCAGAAATCATCACCGATAAATTATCAATGGCCTACTATAGGCTTCTTGATTATAAGAAAGATGAAGAGTTAACAAAAGAAGAGGAATTCTTACGTGGACGAATGATTGCTATTGAAGGTATATTCAGTACAATTTTATTGAAAAGATTAGAGAGTAGTATTGAAGCTTTTAGGATAAGCATAGGAAAACACGTCAATTTTCTCAACACTTTTAAAGAGTACCTTTTTGAAGGAAAACTTGTCACAAAAGAATTCTTTTCTAAATATTTAATGAATTTAGATGAAGAACTTGAGGATGAAGAAATAATACAATCACTCGAAGATTTTAATTTAGAGAAGTATAATACAGATAAACTGATTGAGGATATTGATTCAGACATTAAACTCTTAAACATTATCTTAGACAAAGTCAAGACAATCAAACCAAAAAATGATGCGAAATTAAATTCTCTTAAAGAAATTCTATTTGATCTTTCTAAAAAAGGCCAAGTAGTAATATTTACTTATTATGCCGATACTCTGAACTATATTTACAAAGAGATAAATTCTGATCCACAGTTTTCCAAGATAAAAATCCAAGCAATATCGAGCTCAGGCTTAACTTCAAAGAATCCCAATGAACGAGTGAGAATTCTTGAAGACTTTGCATCACATAAAGTTGATATTTTAATGAGTACGGATGTTTTATCGGAAGGGCAGAACCTCCAATCTGCACAGTTTTTGATTAATTATGATCTTCACTGGAATCCAACTAGAATGATCCAGAGAGCAGGTAGAATAGATAGGATAGGATCCCCATTCTCAAAGATTCATGTATATAACTTCTTTCCTGAAAAGGAGCTTGAAGCTCTTTTGAGATTATTAGAATATCTTCAAAAAAAGATATTAGATATTGATCACTCTGTTGGATTAGATCAAACCGTATTAGGTGAACAAATACATCCAAAAGTATTTGGAATAATGAGAAGGATAAAGAATAAAGATAATACGGTAATTGATGAAATTGAATCTGATGCATTTGGTGGTGGGGAGCAGTTCTATCAACCCCTTAAAGATTATTTAAAATCAAAGGCGAAAGAAGAAATTGAATCGATACCTAACGGCGTTTATAGTGGATTAAAAACTAAGAAACTAGCAGGGATTTTTTTCTATTACAAATATGATAATGATTTCCACTTCTGGTATCTTTATGATTTTAAGAATAATAGATTAATAAAAAACAAGACTGAGATACTTAATTATATAAAATGTCCTCCCGATGAAAAAAGAGTAGTGCCTGATTTCTTTGAAAAGGTCTACGAAGTAAATCAGGTTATTGTTGAGGATATAAGAAAAGTATATGAAAACTTATCATCAAGTCAAGAACAGGACTCACAACTAAAAGAATTGGCTAGCTCAAAGAGTACAAAATTTATTAGAGATATAAGAAACGAAATAGATAGATATATTGATGAATTCATGGATACTTATCAAGAGGGCAATGAGTTAGTAGAAAAATTAGAACAGATTAACGCTAAATTAGTAAAGATTCCTTATACAAAACAGAGAACTAGAGAGATAAGAAGATTGTGGTCTACTTACAAGAAAAATAATAATTTTGATCTATTGATAAAAGGGTTAGGAGAATTTCTTAAAGACAAATCAATTTTTGAACGAGTTAGTATATCCCCTTACAATGAAGATAAATTAAAATTGATTGTTGTGGACTTAGTTTCTTAAGTCGTATAAAATATTTAATAATTCATAATGCCTATATCTCAATCAATTATACTCAAATTAGTATCGTTTATTTTTCTTAATTAATCTAAGTTGATTCCTCGTTTTAATTTCTCCTTTAATTAGCTTGGATTCACATTCTTTTCTGAAAGAATTATCGTTAATATCTAATAATTCTTTATATTTGTCCCAACTGATTTTTTCGTTTATAGATTCTAACTTAGGATAAGTTGTTCTAAATTCAATTAAATAATTAATTTGTCTTGTAGATATTTCTAAATCTCTGGATAAAGCCTCTGTAATGTTGGCAAAGATAAAATCTTTATTTTCTAAATCTTTTGCAAATCTGTAAATATTGTCCGCTAAATGCCATTTCAAAATTGAATTACCTCTAGATTTATTATTTTGTTGGGTTTTATTGATAATATCTAATGATTTTATTATAAATTCTTGATACTTTGATTGAATTATAAAAGATTCTTTCTCTAAACTATTATTAGCAATTGCATGACTTAAGGATATTTTAATTTTATAACTATTTTTTTCATCATTCGATTTATGAATCTCTATAGGAATTTTCATGCGGTTTGCCCCCTTAGTCTTATTTGATGCCATTTAGTCAATAAATCAGAGGTAAGTCTCTTCGAATTTTGTTCATCTACTTCATTGGCCACTATACCAAAAACAGTAGTTACTAAATGATACACCCTAACATGCTCTGCCCTAGATTCTTTAGATAGCCCGTCAGCAATTTTCCATGTAGGATGTGCGACATTAATTGTTATACTTTTACTAAGTGGATCTACCCATCCTTCGGATAAGTTATCTGGTCTATCGTCATAGCTAATGCTAATTCCACCTTTGACTGTTCTTCTAATTCGTTCTATAGGAGTGTCGCCATCATCTTTATTTTCAACAATCCCTTCTTTTTCTTCATCATCACCGATTGTGATGATTCCACCACCATGATGACTTCCTCCAATCGTTCCCCTTGTTGTTTGTCCACCAGTAGCAATATTTCCTAATGATCCACCTTCATTTGATTTAATAGAAGTTTGTTTAGATATCAGATTTTGGAATAATTTGTCCGTGATATCATTAAACTCAGGCATTTTTAAAACATCGTTTATTGTTGATTCAACATCTTTATACAGTTTATCAATATCATCAACAGTAGTTTTTGGTTTTTGTATTGCTCCTACCTCTTGAAGCCATTTACCAAAAATACCCCCTACTTTATTATGATAATGTTTCCAGAGCATAGAAGTTTTATCGAAATCTGATTTAGAAGTTCTTAGCACTCCAATCAAATAATCAGATTTACATATGCCAGTTATACACTCTCCACATGAAGGATAAAGATTAAACCAAAAATTAGTCAATACTGTTTTCCCATGAACAACGACACTAATCCCTTGATATTTTTCAGGTAACTTATCTTTAGTTTTATATACATATAGTATAGGATAATTATTTCCGATTTTAGTAGTAATTTTTTTAGTGGATTCTATATCCTCTTTTTTAGGCGCCCAACCTTCAATTAGTTTATCATTAACATATACTTTTTTAACATTATAATGTCCTAAAAGGATAGTATTGTAATTATCCAATAACGCATTCTCAACAAATTCTTGATTAAAGTTTTTTTTGTCTTCTGGATGTTTTATTTTAACTTCTACATAAGTTCCATTTGATTTTAATTTATTAGAAGTTTCAATAATCTTCCATTCAGGTATTTTTTCAATGAATTGCCAAAATGAAGCTCCTTTGAATTTTTCAGATTTCGTTTCAGTTATAATATATTCCGCTCTGTCTAAATAAGTTTTTGCACCGACTCCTGCAAATCCAATTCCCTCACCTTTAGTTTTTGTTAATGATGCGATGTTGTGATATTGAGAAAACTGAAATTCATTCATTCCACAACCATTATCTATTACAATGAATTTATCTTTTTCAATGCATATTCTAATTTCTGTAGCCTTCGCGTCTATTGAATTGGCAAATGTTTCAACAATTAAGGCAGTGAGTGGATCGTAGGGAAATTGATCTCTAAAATCTATTATTAATTTTTTCCAATCACTTATCATGGACTGACGTATTTCTCCAACTTTCCAATTTTGACTCATTATAATCCCCAAAATTATTTTAAATTACAATCGATTTATTATCATTTTTCATATATAAGGATATGGAAAAAAATATGGGAAATAGAGAAAAAAATTTCTTTTCCATTGGAAAATTCACAAGCAATCATATTTATTACTCCTTGGAAACTTCTTCCCATGATTTCATAGAAAGAGCCTCTTCCTCTTCCATTCTTCGCTCGTGCTGCTTTCTTGATTCCTCTATTTTTCGTCTCCTCTGTTCTTCATTCGCCAGGTATTGTTTGTAGCCATCAGGATCTAGCTCTGTGTAAATCTCCTTGAAATCTAGAGGGTATTGATCCTTTTTTGATTCATAACTCATGCCTGCAATATAGTTAAGCTTTTCGCCTGATATCGCCCGCTCAAGAAACATCAGATCCTGAATATACTTGGCATTCTCATCATTATACTCCAATCCTTTCAGTTTGTTTCTAACATATCCAGTTTTAATATTCTTAAAATCTGTCATTCACTCATCCTCATGCATCCTACTCACAATCTGATTTCTGACTTCATCCAAATTATTTCGATTTTTCTTTATATTAAATTGAATCATCTTAATCTCATCCTCAATACTCATAATCTGCTCCTTGATTGACTTTATTTCTTCTTCTTTTAGACCACCTGCTTCAGATTCCTTTAATCTTTGTTCTTTTAATTCAAATTTGGCCCTTAGCATTTCTAACTGTTTCTCCCTCTTCATCATTTCATGGATTAGCTGCCTCTCCATTATATGTAGGTCCTCACTGGGGTCATTTTGGATTTCAATCATTTTGAAATTTTTTATCCACGGTTCGTAGGAGTACCCATCAGAGGAAAGCGATGTTATTATTATTTGCTCTTTTCTATCCAAAAGGTATTTCAAGAAAACAACACTTGCATCGTGATCAAGTCTTTCAAGTCCCTCATCAATCAAGATACACCCCCCATTCAAATTGATTCTTTCCCCGTAGACTTCACAGGTAAGTTTGTCTATCTGGTTAAAGGTGATTTTTATCTCCTCAGGCCCACCAAGGTAGTCCTCATAGGAGAAATCCTTTAGGCTATGGCTATTATCAAAGAACAGGAGGATGGATCTTACAATTGTAGTTTTCCCAGATGCAGTGCCCCCTACCATCATGTTATTCTGCTCAAAATCGATATCTATTTTTTTTAGAAATCTGTGATTGTCTATTTTTATTTTACTTATCTTGAAAGGTATCCTGTATGCAAGCCCCTTCTTTCTAAGATTCTCAAGGTATTTTGACGGATCAAACCTCTTGTTGTATCCGTTTATATTCAATTTTGTCTTGATGGCCTCCTCTGCAAGCTCTGATATATTGAAATTCATCTCTTTTGCCAGCTCCACTAGATTCTCATCAAGGTAGAGCAGGGTATTTTTCTTAGTTGATTTAGATTTCTTATCCATACTTTACATATGGACATATGGATATTTAAGGTTATCTGTTTATAAAAATTAAATTCAGGCATAGAGCTAAAAATTAGTAACATAGCATCAATCCAATATATCAGAAATTGGCTTATGCCCTTAACTACTTTTGATTTATCTCCTGAAGAACTGAAATCTCAAACTTGAGGCGATTTATCTCTGCATTCAAGGAGTCAATCCTTATATTCTGATCCAATATCGTTCCGTTTTTTGAAATGACTAAATCGTTTAGTCTTAGATTATCCTCTGAAAGCCTTCTATACGAATCCTTTAGAGCCTCAGCCTCTGAATCTGTCAGGCTGCATCCACCTATCTTGACAGTAGGCTTTTGGGCAGGCTGTTCTGAACTGCTCTGGGTAGTTGTGGTAGGTGTATAGCTATTTTGAGAGGGGTTTGCTATCGCGCTACCGACAAAAAGCCCTATTATAAATCCAATTAACATTAGAATCACAGCTATTTTAGTTATGTCATTAGTTGCCTCCATAATCACGCCCATTGAAAAGACCTCCCTACAATATCTTCACTATTGTTTTGTATTTGTCCTTTATAAAAATATGGAAAAATATCAAAAGAAAAAAGTAAGGCCAGTTATTTCCTGTATTCAACTGCCCCGCCGATTGCCGCACCCATTGCAATACCAATACCTATGCCAATAGATAATCCAATTGCAATGTCTTTAATTAAAATCCCGACTATAACTCCAAGGACAGCACCCGCTCCAAATCCAATAGAAACGCCCAGCGCCATCCTGTTCTTCTTTTCTTCCATAGGCAATATTAAAAATAATTATTATTTAAATCTTTCATTTTTCTTTTGGCCCTAAAAATAACTACTTTACCCCGGTAAAGATGAAATACCCAAATGAATCTCCTTCCAGCGCCTTCTGGAACTTCTTAACAAACTTTAGCATCGGGCCCAACTTCCGCCTAAGCTCTCTGTTTACCGCCATATGGTAAAGCACTCTAATCGAGATCATTATCTTCTCAGCAAAGGAATATTCCCTTACAAAAATATCTTCATAGTAGTCATTTATCTTGATATCATTAAATCCAGCTTCTTTGAATATATTCTCCCATTCATTAAGAGTTCTGATATCAGTTTCTGGCCCAATAATATTGGACATGATCATGATATTCTTCATCTCTTGATAAAATTCAGAGTCTAAAGATTCATTAGTGAAAAGATCAAGTGTGGCAACTTTTCCGCCTTTTTTTAGAACTCTTTTATAATCCTTCAAAACCATTACAGGGTCGCTGACTAATGCTGTTATTGCCTCCCCATAGACTATATCAAAGGAATTATCGACAAATGGAAGGCTCTCAGCACTTGCCCTCTCAAAACTAACATTTTTTAGATTTAATTTTTCTGACTCTTCCCTAGCGAGCTCTATAAGTATCTCAGATAGATCCACACCGACAATTTCACAATCGAACTTTTGGGCCACATGCCTTGTGATATAACCTGTTGAGCATCCAACTTCCAATATCCTTGGCCTTTCCATATCTTTGATATTAAGTAGCTCCAGTAATCTATCAGTTCCCTTCCAGCCACCAAATGTTGGCGAGGTCATAGCCCCGATGTAACCCTGAAACTCGTAGAGCCCAATCTTTCCAATTTCCTCGTTAGTTAACTTTCTCATTCCAACATAATAATGGAATTTATCATATAAATAGGTAATCTAAATTTTGCACTAAAAATAAATCCTATTAAAAAAATACCCGATTTTGTTTAATAAGAAGTGATCATATTAAAGGATCCTTTTGCATTCCCAACTTCTGTTAAAAGAAAAGGCCAGATCTAAAGATGAACTCTTAATATACGTCAATTTTATATATTCTTTATTAGTAATTAGAATGTATGAAGCTAACAGTTATTTTGGAACCTCAGGAAGAAGGAGGATTCACTGTTTATGTTCCGTCTCTTCCCGGGTGCATCTCTCAAGGAGAAACAAAAACTGAAGCGTTAGATAATATCAAAGAGGCCATAGAACTATACTTGGAGCCGGATGTAAATGAGCTTGTGGAATATTCCGGAGAAAGGCTCGAAGTGGCTATATGAACTCTGCTGTCCTTTCAGGCTTAGAAGTTATCAAAATTCTAAAAAAGGCAGGATTTATTGCAGTAAGGCAAAAAGGCTCCCATGTTAGACTTGAGAAACTAGGCGAAAATGGGCTTATCAAAGTCACGGTCCCACTTCACAAGGAACTTAAAAAAGGGACATTGTTAAAAATCATCAAAGATTCTGGATTAACACAGGAAGAGTTTGAACAGTATAGATAGTTTTTCTTATTAAAGGATCCTTTAAGATTCCCAACTTCTATTAAAAGACAGGGTCATTTTCTTTAATATGATCTGGCCTTAAAAATAGAGCAAAGATTTAAATGAGATAAGAATTATTGATAAATAGTATAATGGTGAAAACTATGAGAAAAATAATATCTTTATTGGTTAGCTTGTTATTTGTTGGAAGCACCTTTGGGGTGGCATCAATAACTGCCAGCGCCGTTGATCCAGACATTGAATGCTCTTCATGTGATGGTTCAGCTCCATGCCTATGTGAAGGGTCCTCTTATGGGATTAGTATGGGGACAGTTAAGGTTGGGGAAACATTTACCATTACTCATAACAAACGAGAGTCATATTGGCAATGGATAAAAGTCGATGATTCTACACGTACGGATATTTGGTATAATGAAATCGTTCCGAATGGACTTCCAGTTCGTTTGGGCCTTGTAGAACTAATAGACTTTAGAGCATATTATACTGATGGGTCATCATATAATTACAAAGAAGCGCCCAAAAAAGGAATCGGCGTTCTTGATCACACAGTATACACATTTAGGACAGTTCGCCCCGGTACAGTGTATTTCACATTCAAATGCAATCCCCGAGAAGAGCCATGTAGTTGCTGTGATAGGGTAGTCCCAGTCGAAATAACTCCAAAATCACATCCAATCGACTGGATACTGAGGAAGTTCGGGCTTGGCAAATTCAAAGAATAAATTTATTTTTTATATTACAATCTTTTCTAATCAATTATTTTTTTTTACCGGTAAATTTAGAAGATAAATCTTCATTAGGAAAGTGATTATAATGGATTGCGTATTGTGTAAGAAACCAATTGAGAAGTATAATGCAAAATTAAATCAGTTAAAGATTGATGAATCTAATAGGGTAGAGATATGTTCAGATTGCATTGATAAATTTCTCAACTGGCAAAAGACCATATTTGCAACTCTTTTCCCCACAAAGGCAGCCAAGAAGTGGGCCAGTAAGAAATGAACTTATGAAAAATTCTATAGTGCCCTATTTTGACTTTGAATCTCTCTTCTTCCCTTCACGATTGCACCCATAATGGTCATATCCGTCCCTATCATAGCCATCCTTGTCAAAGCCGCTGTACGCATATTTTGTCCCGTTTCTGTGAAGGCCGTTCCTATCAAATCCATTTTTGTCATAACCCTCTTTGTCAAAGCCTTCTTTGTCCCGGCCGAATCTGTCATATCCGCTTCTGTTATACCCTGCCCCATCAAATCCCTTGTCATCATATCCGTCTTTGTCAATATTCTGAAAGTTAAATTTCCTGCCTGTGTATCTATGGATCCCCTGTTTGTTGAAGTCACTTTTATCAAAGCCCGCTTTGGAATATCCAGATCTGTTGTAGCCCTCTCTGTCATAGCCAAGCTTATCATAGCCTTCCAAGTCATAGCCATGCTTGTCAAAGCCGTCTTTAGAATAGCCGCCGCTATCAAAAACTTCTGTATCAGAAATAGTCTCTAGATAAACATTGCATATAGGGCATTTTTCTATTTCCTTGACAAATTTAATCCCGCAGCTTGGGCATTTTTTGCCTAAAATATCGGACATGTTAGATCATTCTCTTAATAATTGCAATGGCAATTTGATATAAATTTCTTGTTATAGAGCACGAAAAAGTTGGCCCTAAAAATAAATCCTATTAAAAAAATACCGTGTTTTGTTTAATAAGAAGGATTCTTATTAAAGGATCCGTTAATATCTCCAACTTCTATTAAAAGAAAAGGCCTTTTTCTTTAATAGAAACTACTCCTATTAAAGAAATAATAGAAAATTTTAAATAGAATGGCCGCCTATATTAATATGTGGAAGAAGAATACTATAAAGATGCATTTGGTAAAATAGAGGCGGCAAAGGGTGAGGCCGGTAAAGAATACAACGTATTTATACCAAATCCCTTGCCCCCTAAGATTGAGTTTGACCAGGAGCTCGTCTTGATACTGTCAAAGGCTGAAGAGAAGCTAGGAAAGCTATCTGGTGTTGGTTTATCTCTTCCAAGCCCTAATCTACTGATCATTCCCTACCTTAGAAAAGAAGCTATAATGAGTACAAGAATAGAAGGTACAAGAATCTCTCTGCAGGAAGTATTGCTTTCAGAGACTAAAGAGGGGGAAGAAAAGACGCCTGATGCGAAAGAGGTAATAAATTACATCAACACGGTAAACTATGCTTTAAAACATGTTGAAGATAATCAGATTGATTTAAGCCTTATAAAAAAGATGCACAAAATACTGATGGGGGGCGTAAGAGGGGATGAGAAGTCTCCTGGAAAATTTAGAGATGTGCAGAACTGGATTGGATCAGAATTTTCTAACGTATCAGACGCCATCTTTGTTCCGCCAAATCCCGAAGCCGTTCCAAAATTGATGGATGACCTAATAGATTACCTAAATACGGAGCACAATATTCCAGTTCTAGTAAGATGCGCATTGATGCATTACCAGTTTGAGACCATCCACCCATTCTGTGATGGCAATGGCAGGATAGGGCGAAGCCTGATATCAGTTTATTTGTGCAAAAAGAAGAAGATAATAAAACCATTACTATATATCAGTGAATTTTTTGAAAAGTATAGGCTTAATTACAATGAACTCTTGCTTAAAACTGGGCAGACGGGAAAATTTGAAGAGTGGATCAAATTCTTCTTAAAGGCCATTGAAGTTCAATCTGAAGATGCCCTGTTAAGGGCGCATAAACTCCTTCTGCTAAGAGAATCTTATAGGAAGCGGATACAAAATGAAACACAGACCTCTGAGATTCTAAACATAATAGACTACTTGTTTTCTAATCCATTTGTTACAGTTGCTAAGGCTGGAAAGGTATCGGCCGTTACCTATCCCACAGCAAAGAGGTATATCGATAAATTAATCAAATATGGAATATTAAAGGAAACAAAACATCTGCAGAGAGAAAGAACTTATGTTGCCCATGAGATCTACGAGATAATAAAAGAGATTTAAAACTATAAAGTTGTTCTAATTTTAAAGTAACTTGGCCCTAAAAATATATCCTATTAAAAAAATACCGTGTTTTGTTTAATAATAAGTGATCATATTAAAGGGCCCGTTAATCTCCTCAACTTCTATTAAAAGATAGGGCCAATTCGTTTTAATGGAATCTGGCCCTAAAAATAAGGTCTGATTGCTTTCTGGTAATCGATTTGGAAACTCCAAATGAAAGAAAGGGGTATAAAAATAAGGCCAAAAAGAAAGCGTGGCCCATATCAAAAGAAATAAAAGTCAATTACGTCTTTAATAATAGAACATAAACTTTACAGGAGATAAAAATATGTCAGTTACTGATGAGCTAAAGAATATAGTTTCAGGAATACCTGCAAAAATCAGCGAGAAAAAGGGAATTTATGGATTTGAAGTGCAGTTAGCTGAAAGGAAGGCATTTCTAGCTAAACAAAAGTTAATTTATTCAGCAAAGTTTAGAGTCGATGAGCAGAATAAGGAAGTTAGATTCACTGAAATGCTAAAAGAATCAGGGGCAGGGATGTCGTCTGGTGGCATTGACAGTGGAATGAGCCCTGGATTTGGTTTCAAGAAAGAATCTTACAACACAATGTCTGGTGCAAGAGAGGGAACAATAGAAGAACAGTCTAATCTTTTTGGAAAAAAATATGAATATAAATTTGACTATGGGGCTATCAGAAAAAAATTTGAATCGAAGGCAACAGAACACGGATATAAATTTACCTACAAAGTTACAAGCGTCGGATTGTAGCAAGAGAAGATTAATTTATTTTTTATATTTCAACTTAGAATAACTGGCGCTAAAAATAAGGCCAATTCCTTTTCTATATATTTAAATATGAGAATAACAAATCTTTAGTAATTGATGGTGTTTTAATTGAAATCTGATTTACTTACTGAATTAAACTCCCAACAGAGGAAGGCCGTTGAATCAACAGAAGGGCCAATACTAATCATTGCCGGTGCTGGTAGCGGAAAAACTGGCGTTATAACAAAAAAGATTGCCTACCTCGTAGAGTCAGGGATACCTCAGGAGAATATTCTGGCTCTGACATTTACAGACAAAGCTGCAGCTGAGATGCTTGACAGGGTGAACAAGCTTGTTGGCTCGACAGAGGATATAATCATAACAACATTCCACTCATTTTGCAAAGAGTTAATTGAAGATAATATCTTAGAACTCAAAATGAACTCCCCACTAAAGGTCATAGAGGATACGGCGCAACTAGTGTGGTTTATCAAAAACATAGATTCGTTCAATCTTGAATTCATCAAAGTCGGGTTTAAGCCCGTCACTTTAGTTGAAGAGCTAAGAAAGATTATCTCAAAGTTTAAGGATGAGTTTGTTACAATTGAAAAGCTTGAAAATTATATCGAAAACAAATCAGAAGAAAAACTAGACCTTGAAAACTACGAGCGACTTGAAACTCTAAAGGATATCCTAAAGGCCTACAAATTCTATGAGGATTACAAGGCGAAAAATAATCTCGTGGATTTCGGGGACATGCTTACAAAAATCTATGAGCTTTTTAAAACTAGACCAACTATCCTAAAAAAGTACCAGGAGAGGTTTAAGTACATACTCATAGATGAGTTCCAGGATACAAACTTCATCCAGCTTCAAATTGTAAATCTTATAGCAGGAAAACACCAGAATCTCACAGTCGTTGGTGACGATGACCAGAGCATATACCGGTTTAGGGGTGCATACCTCACAAACATCTCTGAGTTTAGGCAAACTTACCCCTCCCATCAAGAAATCGTCCTGGAGCAGAACTACCGAAGCACCAAGAAAATCTTGAGCGTTTCAAACAAATTAATATCGAACAAGCCTGATAGATTTGTGAAGAAGCTTTTCACAGAAAATGAGGAGGGTGAAAAGGTAACGGTGGCCCGGCTTGAAAATGAAGAGGAGCAGTCGCACTTCACATTAAATCAAGTTGAAACTCTTTTGAAGGACCATGACTATAAGGACATTGCCATCCTAGTTAGAAGGAAAAAGGATGCGCAGCCAATAATAGACACATTTGACAAGCACAAGATGCCCTACGAGTTTGTCGGGAACTCTGATTTCTTCAGAGAGCCGCTGATAAAGGATGTCGTCTCATTTATCAAAATCGCATCAAAACCTATTGAGTCAAACATTGAGATAGCAAGGGTCCTGCAAAGAAAGCAGAGCTCGATAAGACCAGTTGAAGTAACTAGATTCACAAGGTATGCCTACAAGAACAAGTTAAGCCTATATGAAGCGTTTGATAAGATTAAAGAAATAGATATAGAACAGGAAAAGTTTAATCACATAAAAGAAAAGCTAAACTTGATAGTATCACAAAAAAAGGTCCTTAATCTTCCTGAGTTAATTTACAAGATCCTCTTTGATATTGATTTTTACAGGTATGAGTTAAGCCTTAATAACAAGAGGAACATATCGCTTCTAAATCAGTTCTATAAGTTCACAGTTGACTACTATAATCTTTACAGGGATAGCGAGCTAGAAGATTTTATTGATTTTATTAATTACGCATCAAACTTTGAGATAAAGACCGAGACTGGAGAGGAAAATAACGTCATCCAGATCATGACTATACACACTGCAAAGGGCAAGGAATTCCCGGTCGTCATTGTCCCAGACCTTGTGAGCGGCAAGCTTCCAACAAGATATAGGAGTGACAAGTTTGAAATTCCAAGAGAGCTACTAAACGGAGCAGAGAGCGAGTTTGATGAGAGGGAGCTGCACCTGCAAGAAGAGCGGCGCCTGTTCTATGTTTCTATGACCCGTGCTATGAAAAAGCTTTTTATAACATATGCCAATAGGTACGGCGATAACAAACGTGATTCAAAAGCAAGCCAGTTTCTTGAGGAAATAGAATATACAAAAAATCCCGATATAAATTTCCTGACTCCAAAGACAGATCCCATCTCAATAAAGGAAGATTCGGTCAAGGGGTTAATAAGGCAGAACTATATCGGTGAGATAATATCGGATCTCCATAGAAAGGATTACAGAGGGATTATACCAAAGCTCATGCTCCTAGAAAAGCTAGAGGGGAATGATCACAAATCAATTGTCCAAAATCTAAAGGAGCTTGACTACGATGCGATACTAAAGCAGATAGAGGATGGCGAGATAAAAAAGGAAAAGATTATAGAAGAGGAGCTGACATTTTCAGCCTCACAGTTTAACACCTATAAGAGGTGCCCAAGGATTTACAAGTATAACTATGTATACAGGATCCCTACACTCCCAAAGCCTTACTTTGATTTAGGTGGCACTGTCCACAGCGTCATTGAGGAGCTCTCTAAAAAAATAATGGAAGGGGAATCCATAGATCTAGAGCTTGCAATAAAATACCTTGATGCCTTCTGGAAGAGCAGCGGGTATTCAACAGAGCTAGAGGAAAAGCAGGCAAAGAAAGATGCGATTGATATTTTAGAGATATTTCTTAGAGAGCAGGAAAAGATGGATACAAAGATAGTTGAAACAGAAAAAAGATTTACAATAAAGCTTGATGAATACAGCATAAACGGGGTTATTGATAGAGTTGATAAGGATGGAAATGAGTACATAATCTGGGACTATAAGACCTCTAAGACCCCTATTTCAGAAAGCGATCTAAGACGAGACATTCAGCTTTTAACTTACGACATGGCAGTAAAAGAGCTTTTTGGGAAGAGGCCAAAACAGGTGGGGCTATGGTATTTACGGCAAAACAAGAAGGTCGCTATTCAACCAAAGGATGAGGATATTGAAAAGATAAAACAAGAACTCCTTGAGACAATAAACAGGATAATGAATGAGGAATTTGATCCAAAGGCAGGCTGGGAGTGCTACAACTGTGACTATGCTCTACTGTGCGATCTTAAGGAGAAGAGTGTATGACGTATCTTTTCATTGACACAGAGACTACCGGCCTTCCAAGGAAAAGGTATGCCCCTTATACCGATACGAATAACTGGCCAAGGCTCGTCCAGATTGCCTGGCTCTACTGTGACCAGAACGGAGAAATATTGTCCTCAGAAGAGTACATAATTAAACCGGAAGGTTTTGTCATCCCATTTGATTCTCAGAATATACACGGAATATCAAATGAGCGAGCCCATATGGAAGGAAAAGAACTGATATATGTCTTGAACAGATTCTCTGAATTTTTGAACAGATCAAATTACCTAGTTGCCCATAACATCGATTTTGATTTCAATGTGATAGGGGCAGAGCTTGTTAGAAAAGGCATTAACACTAGATTAAACTCCATCAATAGATTCTGCACGATGGTTGGCACAACGGAATATTGCCAGATCCCAGGTGGCCAGTATGAGTTTAAGTGGCCAAGTCTTTTTGAACTTTATTACACCTTATTTAATCAAACTTTTGAAGAAAAGCATGATGCCCTTTATGATGTAAAAATTTGCAGAGAGTGCTTCTTTGAGTTAAAGAAAAGAGGAATTATATAAAGTTACTATTTTGAAAAAGAAAAAATATTTGAGTTTAAGGAACAACAGTTACTCTGACGCTTGCGTATTTGGCCACATCTTCTGCAACGTGGCCCATTGTAAGTCTCTTAATTCCAGTTAATCCTGTTTTCCCAATGATTATATGATTGCAACATTTTTCATCTTCGGCTGTTTGTATTATGGTGTCGACAACCTTTCCAAGTTTCATGTCTGTCTTGACTTTCACGCCTTGTTTTTCTGCATACTTTGACATCTCTTTTAGAATATTGCTGCCTCTTTTGCATAGTGGGTCGTCCATCATGCAACTCAGCTGCTCTTCAAAGAATGGGGAGTACCTCTTTATGTCGTCTGTTCCTTTTATTTTATCTTCCCATTCAGGAAGAAATCTGTCCATAGCTTCATAGGATAGCTTTAATTTATCTACATCTACTACATGGAGCAGCATTACACATGCTCCAGTTTTGCCTGCTACCCATGCTGCATACTCTACAGCTTTTTCTGAAGCTTTAGATCCATCTACTGGGACCAATATTCTTCTTATCAATTCAGTCATTTTCTCACCGGATATTATAGAATATTTATCTATTTAAATGTATCGATTTTTAATAATTATTTGAATTTAAAATATTTCTTATATACTGGATATAAATAATAACATTTTTTTATCTAGAAATTATGGTAAGATAAGTAAAGCTTGAAAAGAACAAAAACGAATAATATTAGAGACTTTATCTCGATGACCTTAAAGGTCCTTTAAATTTAAATACCCTAAAATTCTCTCTAAAACTGGAAGATAAAATGGAAGATGAACAATTAGAGATGTACAGGAACCCAACAAAAAAAGAAATTGAAAAACTTGAAAATGCAAAGCCTGGTGACACAATCTCTTTTGGGGATGAAGTGGAGCACTATGAGCCCAGATGGCTCAAAGAAGATGAAACACCGTTTGGCGCCGTTCTATTTGACACAAGAGAATATGCAATTAATATGAGGTCTCACACAACGAATAAGGATATCTTAGAAAAATATATCGCCATGCAGGCCTCAGACGGGAAAGAATACCTAAAGGATAATTTTGAAAATGGTGTCAAGATAAAGTGCAATGTTGATTTTCCCTTTCCGGATGCTTCCCTCCCTGATGGAATACTTTTTAGATCAGAGGCTATGGAAGAAAAGTGGAACATCTACAAGTATGACGGCCACATATTTTTTGTAAGGAGCTGGACTGGTGAACTTAGATACATTGCAGACTACGAAGAAACAGAAGAAGGTTTTCTAGTAAAGGAAATCGCCATGGGCAAAGATGCATTCCATGAAGATAAAATCGGCTTTTATGTGAATGAAGTCCACTTTCTAATTGTAAGCCATGCACTCGGGTATTTGATCCCGCACCCCCTCCCACATGACATTCAGGATAAGCCTGAAGAAATACTAAAGTTTTCATTTGGGGAGTTCGGGAACAGAGGATACTTTGGGTATTTCTCATTAGAATGATTGCCATAAAATCTACACCAACAGCAAAAGGCATAACATTAAATACTTTTCTCTCAAATAATTAATGTTTCTTATGCCTCAAGAATCTGTCCTGCCAACGAAGGAACAGGTCTATAAGATCCTGGAATATCTCCCCTACTTTGAAGACAAGGAAAACGGCTTCTTTGAATTTTTCCCCAATAGGGAAATAAAGCCTAGCATCATACACCGTCCGTACTATACATACTCCAGCGTTGTCAGTGATTTCATAAAGTGTCTAGAGGATCACAAATTCTTAGTCGCCCCATACGACCACAAATGCGTCAGAAAGTACTTTAGTCTTCTAAAAGGGGAATTGGATTTTTCTGATCTAAATATGCTTGATATCAGAAACATATTTTCATTTGTATTGAATGCAGAATACTTCTGCGAAGGTCAGATCGCAAGGGCGATTGACAAAGATATTTTCCGAAAGATGCTCCAGAGGCTAAACGAGATAATTGAGGAAATACAAATTTCCTCTGATTAATCATTAAAATGGCCTTGCGTGTTCTGATACAAGACCCAGATTACTATCATCTCGTAAACTCCCCGATTTATATCTGGGCCTTTATATCAAATATTCTTTATGGTTTCCATATTTTAAATAAATCTAAATTTTCAAAATCTTTATCGTTAGTTGCTATATTTGTAATTTTGTATTCCTTGCATGTAGCTGCATGTATTGCATCTGAAAATAATAGTTTAGAAGAAAAAGACAATGCAATTTGTAATGTTTCAGGAGCGATATTTGCTATTTTCAAATTATTAAAAGCCATTATGTCTTCAATTGTTTTTCTCGGTGTATTCACTTCTTGTAAGACTTCAGACTTGTTTTTTATGTAACTTGGAACATCTAGCGGGGCAATATTATACTTCTCCGATATTTCCATTATGAGTATCTTATGATAGATTTCATCCAATACTATCCCGTTAATTATTCCATTTATCTCCATTTTCATAAGTTTAAAAAGAAAATTCTTAGTTTTTTCCTTTAGCGGATGGGAGTGGGAGTTTGAATAAATAAAAATATTTGAATCAATGAAAATTTCTCCAGAAGTAAAATTTACTAATCTCTGAAACATTAATCCACCAAAAGATCTATGTCTAGATCTACTACTTCATCAATTATTTTATTAGATGCATTTATAGATTGCCTAAAGAGTTCCTTATTTTTTGTCTTATACTTGGGGGTTTTAATCTCTAAAATAACTTCCCCATCTTCAATCCCTAGTTTAGAGATATCCTCAAGTGGTTTTAGTACTCCTTTTTCTACTTTTGCATGAACAATAATTGACATATGAACTAACTATACAAGTTAATATAAATAGTTTATGTATCTATTTTCAAAATTGATGTTAAAAGTATTGGCTCCTATCTAAATATTTTCCCCAATATGTAATATATTTTTGACAAAATCGAAACCTTTATAAATAAAATGTAATATATTTTTTACATATTGGAGGTATGTAAAATGACGAGCAAAAAAGTTGTGACAAAGAAAGGTATGATTTACAGGATCATCTTCATAGCAGTTTTGATGATTTCGGGAATGCTATTAAATTTCTACAATATTGGGGAAAACGAGTTATTTGGGTATTCCACTGTTGGGAATTACCTCATCTTCATAGGATTTGTTATGATCCTTGCAACTGCAATGATCTACTTCACAAAGCGAGAAAAGATTGTTGACGAAAGGATAGAGATGTTAAGGTATAAGGCCGGGACAATGACCTTTATGGTCTTTATCTTCGTTGCTTTTGCCATAATAATCCTTGATGGCATACAGCCGATTACGATGAGATACTCGCTATTCATAAGCTACATGGTATGTGCAATACTTGTCTTCTATGTCATTGCATACAAAGTCTTAGATAGGAAGTATTAAAGTTAAAATGAGGACTATATGAAAACAAAGATCAAGGAATTCCGAAAAGAGCAAAAGATTACCCAAGAAGAGCTTGCGGCGATTGTAGATGTAACAAGGCAAACCATTAACTCTCTGGAGCAGGGGAGGTATAATCCATCGCTAGAGCTTGCCTATAAGATTACCAAAGCACTTAACAAAGATAAAATAGAAGATGTATTCATAATGGAATAAAGAGTATTAAAGTTTATAAAAACTCTAAAAAATCTTCTTTTTCTATTTCTGCTTCCTTTAAAATTTTTCTTAGAAGGCCTTTTCCAATCTCTTTGTCATGAATAGGAACGATTACAATTTTTCCTTTGGCATTACCTAATATTAAATGACTCCCTTTTTGTCTTATTTGTCTGAATCCAAACTTTTCTAAAATTTTAATAATTTTTTCAGGATTTAAAGGTATTAGTTTTTCAGACATTTACTTCGACTCTCTGAATGCCCAAAAATTTAATATCCTCTTTTTGTTCTTCCTTGACTTCTAAGTAAAGTTCTATAGCTTCTTTAATCCTAATCAAAAGCTCGTCTATTGATCTGGCTTGAGTATGGCATCCAGGGAGTAGTGGTACACTTCCAACATAATACCCATCTTCGTCCATCTCTATTACTACATCATAAGTTTTTCCCATGATATCATATTTTTATGATGACAACATGTATTTAAGATTAATGAACCACTTATTTGGCAAAATAATTACTCCATAAACTGGTCTAGTGTTTTATCTATACCCCTCTCATCGACTATGTGCTCTATTATTATATCATAGCTATTTTCCAAGATTATTTTTTCTAGGTCTTCAGAGATAAATCTCCTGTGACAGTTATTATAGTCTCTCTCGCTGCACATTAGCGCAACGGTCTTGTTTGACATCAATATTTCTCTCAGAAGCTGATGCAGTGCATCGATGTACTTTTGAGTTCTGCGATAGTTATCAAAGCCTTCAGGATGAAGACCACCAAGTATATCGCCCCTGTAGAGATATTCTATATCGTTTCCTTTTAGAAATCTGAAGAGATTTTCTTTGTTGTAGTCAGGGACATATTTGCTCGTTGGATAGGTCCTTATATCTATCAAGAGCTCAATATTGAATTTTTTCAAGATGAAAATAAAATCAGAGATCTTTCTATTACTATGGCCTATAGTATAGATAACTAATAGGTCTCTAGCTACTTTTCCTCCAAATAGTATCTTTGATCCTCCGATTTCACCCTTCTCTTCAAGTATTTTAATATCCACGTAATACTATTAAGAATGATTGTATATATTTTTATGCATTTTGAAAATATTTATCTGAGTTGCATATGCTTATATATTTAGAATGAAA
Organism: Methanofastidiosum sp.; assembly: GCA_020854815.1. Lineage (NCBI taxonomy): Archaea > Methanobacteriati > Methanobacteriota > Candidatus Methanofastidiosia > Candidatus Methanofastidiosales > Candidatus Methanofastidiosaceae > Candidatus Methanofastidiosum > Methanofastidiosum sp. The sequence continues at coordinate 76,976 of JAHKLW010000029.1, forward strand.
GTACTCTACGATGAAAACTCTTAATAAGGTTCTGATTATATTTGCAGTTTTCGGGGTATTGATTAGTGCAGGGTGTCTTGGGTCAACTCAAACTGGGACAACAAAAACTGCAGAGTCATATTACACTGCAGGCGAGCTACTTTTCAATCAGGCGAGATATAAAGAGGCAATAATAATGTTTGATTCTGCTTTGGAGATTAATCCAAATTTTAAAGAAGCTTGGGCCTACAAAGGCGTGTGCCATGACCAACTTGGCGAATACCCTGATGCCATTAAATCCTATGACAAGGCGATTACATTGGATCCAAATGACCCTCTTCCCTGGTACAATAAAGGTGTGATACTTGGAGGCCAGGGCCACTACCTTGATGCAATCACCTGTTTTGACAAAGTTATCTCCATAGATCCAAAGGATGCAGGGGCATGGTATAACAAAGGTGTTGCACTTCAACTTCTTGGTAGACCTTCTGAAGCTCAGGTGTGCTTCAATGAAGCCAAAAGACTAGATCCTTCTCTAACATAATTTATTTTTCCATGTTTTACCTGATTCTTTACATATTCCTAAATATAGGTAAAGCTATCGTTAAATTTACCGGAGATTTGATTAAATGATGGAGAAAGAAAATCCCATATGTAGCTATTGCAGCTCTAATAAAGTAATCCCGATATTTTACGGATACCCAACTTCTAGAGACTACCAGCAGTATGAGAGGGGCAATCTAAAGTTTGGCGAGAGTATCATTTTAGGGCCAAAACCTGACTGGTACTGCAAAAAATGTGGCAGAAGCTTCTAAATCTCTTATCTTTTTTGCATAAATTTTTATAGGGGTAAATTAACTTATAAATGGACTAATTTGTATTAGTGTAACTGGAGGTAAAGAAAATGAAGGAAGAAACAGAGTATATGTTGTTAAAGCTTATGACGGAGATCTTAAAGGAAATGAAGGCGATTAATAAAAACCTTGAGACTATGAATGAAACTATTGAAGATGTTGGATTCATTGATTTCTACGACGATGACGATGACGAAGAAGAGCCAGAAGATCTGGAAGAAAATTAAAAGACATCACAATTTTAATAATAATAGACTCTGCAACAATGATTGGGTGAAAAGAAAAGGCCCGGTTAAAGGGGGTAGTTAAATTAGAGGATGACTCTATTTTCCGGGCCTGTATTCGTTATATGTAAGATATTTTAATTAGTAATCGTGGCGTATTTGTACTTTCACTATTTCTATCCATAAAACTTAATAAAATGACTGCCTTTGGTAGAGTATGGACGAAAGAGAGCTCTTCTATGTAAGGGAAAGGAGAGAGCCAAGGCTAGTCCCAAGAAAGACTAAAGAAAAGATACTCACCGACCCATTTATTTTGACGTGCCTTATAATTCAGCTTATTATGATTGTAATTGTCCTTATTCTTCATCTTACATAGTTTTTACTGGCGCTAAAGGTAAAATTATAATTGTTCTGACTTTTTCTTGTTCTTTAGAAAAATTTTAAATAGTAAAAACATCTAATAGATACAGCATAATAGCTTCTAAACGGAGACTCAAATGACAAAAATATCTGATCCTAAAAAAATCAAGAAGAAATACGAGGTTATATTTTCTCTACTTGATGAACTAAAAATAAAAGAAGCTAAAGAGAAGATTGACAAACTCTTAATCAGGAATAAAAAGGATTCTTTTCTCCATTGGCTAAAGGGTTATGTTCTTTTGTATGAAGGAACAGATAACTTTGAGGATGCGATAGTCTCTTTTAATAAGGCGATAGAAATTGACCCAAACAATACCTTTGCCTGGGAGTTTAAGGCTATAGCTTTGAGATCCCTTGGGAGATATGAAGAGGCCATAGAGTGCTATGACAAATCGATGGAGTTTGACCCTCTTGACTATGCAGCAATCTATAACAGGGCAGTCCTTTTAGAGAGAATCGGGAAGAATGAAGAAGCCCTTGACTACTACTCTCTTGCAACTAAGATTGATCCAGAAAATATCCTTGCCTGGGAAAGTAAAGCAAATCTTCTGGAAGATCTGGAAAGATTTGATGAGGCTGAGGAGTCTAGAGGCAAGATAGAGAAGGACTACACAGCAAGGATCGTTGAGAAGGATCCTGCTACGCCTGAAGAATGGATTCACAAGGGTGAGACGCTTGAAAAACTTGGGAAATACCTCTGGGCAAATCAGTGCTATGATATGGCCCTAAAAATTGACGAGAATCATCAGAAAGCCCGTGACCTAAAATATATGCTCCTTGAAAAGCACAGGATTGACGCAGGCTCAAGGAAAAGCTATCTCAGATCCATAATTGGTTCAGATAGGTTTGCAGTTTAGTACTTTAAAGAAAGATTAATTATTATTTTAGATTCTTAAATTGAAAATTTTTATTGTTAATATCTCGCTTTAACTTCGTTATATTTTGTATCGACGTTATTCTGGATTTTATTTAATAGTTCGTATAACTTTTGGATATCTTGATCGCTAAGCCCATAAAACAGCGAGCTTATGAACGCAACATCATCAGTGGATTTTGACTCCCAGTACTCTGTATTTTTTTCAGTTAATCTTATCCTCAAGACTCTCTTGTCTTTTTCATCCTTATCAATTGAAATAAATCCCTTCTTTTGAAGTTTCAGTGCTATCTGCTTCACATTTTGATGTGTTGTGCTTAGTACCTCTGCTACTTCACTCACGGAAGGGGGAAGGGTAAAATATTTTCCGGTGACTGCAATCAGCTGCCACTGCTTTGTTGTGAGCCCTTCTTTTCGTAGTTCGTTATCACCTAAATATTCTAGCCTATTGCTTAAGAAAAATATTTTACCAAAGATTTCAAATGCTTCAGGTTTTAGAATTTTTTCCATTTTAATCTCCCTATATCCTGCCTAGAACATATTTAGCAACTACATACGGCCCTACAGTTGTCCAGATAAGCACAAGTGACCAAAGTCTTCCTTCCAAGAAATTATAATCGTGCAATAGTTTTGCCCAGCTGTGGCCCATGATATAATGTCCAAATATGAATTCAAATATAATTGTTGCAATCAGGAAAGATATACCTATGACTATTAAATTATTTCCGGTATAGGATGAACCTGTGAACTTAAGCCACAATAACATGACCAAGAAAAACAAAGAGATCCCTGTAAAGCAGCTTATCTGGTGAGCCGTAAGTTCATTTACTCTTGGCAATATTAAGAATTGTCTTATTGTTCCATTTAATATCGCCACAAAAACAAATAATATCCATATTCCAATCGCCTGTAAATATATTTTTTCCATGATTTTCCTCCTAAATAGGTAATACATTACCTTTATCAAGCTGATATATGACCTATTTATAAATCTTTCTATTAGGTAATATGTTACCTATATTTAGAATGAATTTAGCAAATTTTATTAACTAATAATCCTATGCTACTTTGGAATGGATTTATGAGGAAAAAAGAAGAAGGCACGTCAACGCTAAAAAGTCAAATACCTAAAGATATTGACGAATATATCCAAATCTTTCCCAAAGAAGTTCAAGAAAGATTAAAGAAGATAAGAGAAATAATTAAAGAACTGGCACCTAGCGCAGAGGAGACGATAAGCTATGGAATACCAACATTTGTTCTTAAAGGCTATAACTTAGTTCACTTTGCAGCTTATAAGAATCATATAGGATTTTATCCTACGCCCTCAGGAATTGAAAAATATAAAAGTGAGATCTCAGTTTATGAATGGTCAAAAGGCACAGTAAAATTCCCTCTCGATAAGCCAGTTCCATTTGATTTAATCAGAGAAATTGTAGCCTTTCGAGTAAGGGAAAATTGCGAAATTGCAAAATCAAAAAAATAGTGAATCCTGAATAGTATAAAATCCAAAAAGAATTTTAACAAAAAAAACAATATTTTTTTATGAAAGATAATGTCTTTGATAGGGCTAGAAACGATCTTTATCTTTTACTGAATAGAAACTATCCGAAAACCTATGCCTTAAGGTTTGTAGGTGATCACTATGGCCTTAAAAATGAGGAAAGATATGCTCTGTCTAGAATTGTTTTCTCCAAGTCTTACATTAAGAAAACCAAAGAGAAAAAGAGGAGTTTAAAGGACATCAAAGGGAAATCTCTATTCATTGACGGCTATAATGTCATAATTACAACTGAGTCTGTTCTTATGGGCAAGGCCTTTGTTTCTATGGATGGTCTTTTAAGAGACACACGGAATGTTTCTAAAAAACATAAGATAACAAAAGAGACTTTGGAGTCAATTGATCTTATATTGGGCCTTTTGAAGAAATATCCACCAGAAAATACTCAAGTTTACCTAGACAAGATGATGAGCAAGAGTGGGAAGATTTCTGAAACTATAAGAGATGGGTTAGAAGAAAGAAATCTAAGAGGAGATTCGGAAACTGTTTCAAGCGTTGATCATATCCTAAAGAATAGTCGGGGTATAGTAGCAACAAATGACTCGGCCATAATACTGGAGATAAACGAATTTATTGACCTGCCATCAAAAGTTAAAATTTCCAGGGGAACTTAACGCATCCCTTAAACTCTTCTAGGGAGTAATCGCCCTTGCCAATTAGGACAAGAGATTTTATTTCAGAAGCGCCTTTTTCTATAAGAATCTTTTTTGCAAATTCTATTGTTTCTCCTGTTCTCGAGAGATCGTCAACAATGAGTATCCTTTTGCCATAGACATCATGATCAAAGGGGCGCATGAGTTTTGGTTTCTCATGAACTTTTTCAGGTGGCATCCCCTCGCCATAAAGATTCAACCATAACAAGAAAAGCTCTTTTTCGTAAATAAATGATAAAATTGAGGAAGGGATTATCCCGCCTCTTGCTATTCCAACTATTATATCAAAATTAAATGGGATTTTAGTTTCCTTTAAAGAATAAAAAATACTATGGAAAGTATATTCTTCCACAGTTTATGCAGCCTCTTTTGCTTTTGGCTGGTCAATGAGCTTTATCTTTGTGACCTCTACCCTCTTTAGTGGGAAGACCTTCCTTGCTTTCTTGTAAATTTCGCTTGACATCTTGCCGCTTGTGACTTCGTCCAAGAACTGTGCGAAATCGTTGTTTGTGCTAATTGTTGTTAGCTCTTGATTGATTATTTCTCTTATAGCCTTCTTCTGTGAAGTAAGTATCCTTGTTGTAAGTATTGCTGAAGTGGATGCCCTGAGGGTGTATCCATCCTTTGTCTTTATGTTGAAAATTGAGTCGACTTTTGAGTTTCTTCTTCTTATCTGACTTCTAAGGTATGATCTTGAAAGTTCCTGTCTAAAGAATTCGGTGTAGGCATTTTCGCCTGTGACCTCTTTAACTCTAAAAATTAGTTTTATGTGACCTTTCTTCATGTCCCCAGTAATTTCCTTCATATTTGTCTCAATCTTTCTCCCCAAAACCTTCTCGGGTTTATCAGATATCGTCTCACCAATCTCTCTTTTATCAAAAATATCTGGAGCGTAAATAGTGTACCATGATTTTGCCTTCCATGGATCTTTTCCTGCTACTCTTTTTCTAGCCAATAAAATTCCTCCTATAATACTAATGTTTTTCTAATTGCCTCAACACATGCGATAACATCATCTACAGTATTTTTAAGAGTCCCTATAGATTCAGACTCAGACTCTACCTCTAAGGTCTCTTTATATATTCTAGTAGAGATGGAAGTTCCTTTAAAAGGTTTGTTATCAACGTAAATTCCGTTGTAATAAGCCTGAGCCATCTTTTCGCTGTCTAAAAAAAAAGAAAGTTTAACTTTAATTCTAGACACCAGCTGCTTCCATTTCTCCGCTCTGGCCCTTAAATGAAAGTACCTTTAGGTTAACTGACTTCTTTGTTATATTCCCAGTCTTTACGCCTACTAAGAATTTGACACCTTTCTCACCCGCTATATCGACAAGCCTCTGTGTTACGACTCCATCAAAGACTACTGCCTCGTAGTCCTCAGTGTATCTCATTGCATCAACTAAATCCCTTACTGAAACCTTGTGCTTTACATTGCCATCTGCGTCCAATAGGTATGCGTCTAGTGTTCCTGGCAACTTTTCAATTATCTCGCCAAATCTGTCTAGGTCGGAGTATGGTTTTTTTGGCTGTACCGGCTCTACTGGCTTTTGTGACTCATGATTTTGATGCTTATGTTGTGGCTCTTTTTCTTCAGGTTTTGCGTGAGGTTTATGATTCTCTGTTCTTGGTTTATCTAAATTCTCAACAATCCACTGCTCTGCTGGGATCTTATTTCTTAAGGCCTTAATTATCTCTTTTTTTGTAAGATCTTCTACTTCCTTCCCCATTGGCGCCCTTGCAATGTAGTCTATCTCTGCTATCTGAAAAAGCTCTCTTAGTATTAGTTCTCCGCCTCTGTCTCCATCAACAAATGCTGTGACTGTCTTTTCATGAGATATCGCTGATATTGTCTTTGATACGCTTGTCCCTTCAACGGCTAGAGTGTTCTTAATTCCGTATTTCAATAAATTTAAAACATCAGCCCGTCCTTCGACAACGATGATTGCGTCACTTTCCTCAACGTTAGGCCCTGCTGGGAGCTGATCTTCTCCATAGGCCTTAATCTCTCCCATCCTCACAGATTCCTTTACCTCGTCTGTAAGCTCAGAGCTTTCAGGTGTTATCTCATCAACCATTGTTGTTAGTATAATCTTGGCTCTATCAATGACGTAATTTCTTTTTGATTTTCTGACATCTTCTATTGTTGATACATCTATCCTGGCGTTGCACGGACCAACTCTATCGATTGTCTCTAAGGAAGCAGCAAGTATTGCAGTCTCAACCTTATCAAGACTTGATGGAACTATTATCTCCCCAGTGCTTTTCCCATTTTTTGAAGTGATATTAACTCTAATCCTTCCTATTCTCCCTGTCTTTTGTAACTCCCGTAGATCCAGATCATCGCTTAACAAACCCTCAGTCTGGCCAAATATAGCCCCTACAACATCGGGTCTTTCGACGATACCGCTTGCTGTAATTTGTGCTTTGATGATGTATTTAGTTGTACCAACCTCTTCTTTTATATCCTTAAAATAATCCTCACTTTTCTTCGATACAATATCCTCAATAAAATCTTTATCACTCATAATTAAATTCCCTCCCTCAAAAGAATTATAGAATGCCCATAGCCTTGTTTGTCATTTCGATTGACTCATCTCTCTTCTTAAGGTCAAACATGGCTCTTATGGCATCTACATTTTCTGGGACAATGTCTGATTCCTGATGAATAGCCTGGATATAGTAAAGTGTTCCGTCTTTAATATTAATTGAATCTTTCCAGACATTAATTTCATACATGTCCCCTCTATTTCTACCCAGATTCTTTGCAAATTCCATTATATCTGCGGTAGAATCAATTCCATCTTCTTTACTTACTAGAATAACTCTCGATCTGTTATTGAATAAGTCTATTACTTCCTCCCTCTTAATGTCTTTCTTTAAATCGACCATTATTGTGTGAAGGTGCATCAGTGTTGTTGGCACCTTTACAGCTATGGTTTCAATATCTATCGGAAGAACAGTCTTTAAATCAGGGCCGTGATGGGATGGTACCTTAACTTCAGGTACGATAGCATTTATAGGGCCTCTTTTGTTATCTCCTGGATCTGCTGCCCTTCTTATCATTACAGCCTTCACCTTACTAATGGCGTCGGCCTCGTTTAGGCAGCTTAAGGTCCTTGCAAGTCCAGTTGTATTGCAAGAAACAACCCTTATGTATTTTTGACCTACATTTTTATCAAAATTAGCGTGAGCATTAAAAGAGGTACCAATAGAAGCGTCTTCTCCTCCTTGGAAAATGGCATTTAACCCAAGTGATTTATAGAGCTCCATGTTCTTGGCACCCTGTTTTCCAGGGGCGCCGTCTATGACTACGTCTACGGAGTCTTTGATATCCTTTAGGTAACCGCTTGTTTCCAATCCCCTCTTCTTGAAGGCATCAACATCGGCCCCCTCAACACAATAAAGGTCAAAGCCCTTCTTTATTGCCTGTTCTGCATCAAAATCGGGCGTTCTCTTTGAGACGCCAATAATCTTCATATCTTTCTGGAGGGCGACTGCATCTGCTACCCTCTTCCCAACTGTACCGTATCCATTTATGAATACATTGATCATGAAATTCACCTTTGTTAGAAGTTATTGATAAGTAAATTAATTTCACCTTAAAGATATTTGAAAGTGGACGTTTATAAGCGTTTGCTATACAATTTTTGGCAAAAAAGTTCTATATCAATAACAAATTTTATATAAACTATACTTCATTGCAAAGTTTATGAAAAGTATAATGGTCTATGGTACAGTTCAGGCTGTAGGTTTTAGGCCGTTCGTTTATAGGATTGCCATTGAAAACCGAGTCAGTGGCTATGTAAGAAACAGGGGCGAGTATGTGGAGGTTGTAATTGATGGCTCGGTAGAACAGATAAATAATTTTATCAACGACCTTAATCAAAAAAAACCTCCTTTGGCTAAAATTGATAGGCTTGACATATCTGACAAATCCTCTGATGAAAACTTTAAACCTAGCCTCTTTTATATTAAGGAGAGTAAAAGCGGGAGCTCTGGCTCAGCTTCTATGATACCTCCCGATATATGCTTGTGCAAAGACTGTGAGAGGGAGCTTTTCCAGAGGGCAGACAGAAGGTTTCTTTACCCATTTATTAACTGCACAAACTGCGGCCCAAGATTTACCATAATCAAAAAGACCCCATATGATAGAGAAATGACCACTATGGGTAAATTTAAGCTATGCCCTGACTGTCTTAGGGAATATAAGGATGTTCTTGATAGGCGTTATCATGCGGAGCCTGTGGCGTGTCCTGCATGCGGCCCCCATTACTCGCTATTTGACCGATCGGGGAAAGAAATAGAGAATCCTATTGAGGCTGCAGCAAAGTTATTTGAGAAAGGCAAAATTATCGCTATAAAAGGTCTTGGCGGGTATCACATCGGATGTGACGCCCTAAACGAAGAAGCTGTAACAGAGCTTAGGAGAAGGCTTGGGAGGCCATATCAGCCTTTTGCAATTCTTGCTAGGGATATAAAGTCTATAGAAAAGGCATGCCATGTAAGTGATGAGGAAAAGAAGTATCTCTCATCTCATGAGAGGCCGATTGTTGTTCTAGAAAAAAAGAAAGCGGAGCCATTTGAAAAGGCTGCACCGTATCTGCATAACGTCGGCATAATGATCCCATACTCTCCCCTCCACTTTCTATTGTTTAATTACACTTCACTTGATTTTTTTGTCATGACCTCGGCCAATATGCCAGGAGACCCAATGATAATCGAAAATAGCTCTGCTTTTAACTCTCTTGATGTTGATTACTTCCTTTGCCATAATCTAAATATCTACAACAGATGTGATGACTCAGTCATACGCGATGGGAAGTTCATCAGGAGATCGAGGGGTTTTGTACCACAGGGGATTGAGATACCTCATGACAAAAAGGTATTGGCCTTCGGTGCAGAACTTAACAATGCTTTTACACTTACAAAGGAAAAGAAGGCATTTATCTCACAACACGTCGGAAATACTACACACTATGATACACTGCTTTTTTTTGAAGATGCGATAAAAAAACTGATGACCCTTCTGAATATGAAGATGGATGAAATTGAGCTTTTGGCATCTGATCTGCACCCACAATATGAGACTACTAAAATTGCCGAGAGATATTCTAAAGAAACTGGTATACCTTTGATGAAGATTCAGCACCATATCTCTCACGCAAGGGCAGTTTTTACTGAAAATGGACTACAAGAGGGCATTGCAATAGTGTGTGATGGAACAGGCTATGGCCTTGATGGTAACTCTTGGGGGGGAGAAGTCTTCTATGTCACAGAAAATAATGAAGAAAGAATAGGCCATTTGAAGGAATACCCACTTTTAGGTGGGGACAAGGCTGCAAAAGAGCCATTAAGGGTACTTGTATCCCTTCTAAAAGATGAAGATTTTTCTGATTACTCAGACTCTTATAGATATGGATCTCAAGGTATCGATGCATTAAAGAAAATTCTAAAAGATGAAAAGAACTTTTCAACTTCGTGCGGCAGGATACTTGATATGTTTTCAGTTATGCTCTTTTCATGCTCTGAAAGAACATACGAAGGTGAACCTGCGATGCGGCTAGAATCTCTCGCATGGAAAGGGGATGACCTTAATATACCGATCGAAATTGATAACAACATAATAATGGTAAAAGATTTTGCAAAAAGAATATTTGACTTAAGAGATAAGCACAGCAAAAAAGACCTTGCAAAAACTGTGCATGTTTCCCTTGCTAGGGCATTTTCAGAGATTGCAATTGAAGAGGCGAAAAATGATCATCTTCCTATCGCTTTTTCAGGTGGTGTGGCCTACAACAAAATATTTTCAGATACTATCAAAAAATATGTTGAATCAAATAACCTAAAGTATGTCGAGCACAAACTCATCCCGTGCGGTGATGGAGGCGTTTCCTTTGGTCAGTCTCTTTTCGCACACAAAAACATATAAGATTTTAGTCGAAGTATTATTTTATGGAGATAGAGTTCATCGAGATTGAAAAACTAAATACACATGAGCGTATAGTTCCTAGTGTTCTAAACAGGTTAATGATTAAGATAGAGAGGGAAAAGAAGTTTTCTGTTGCCATCATCGTGGATTTAAATACTATGACAATACTCGATGGACATCACAGATTTGAGGCCGCAAAAAGACTTGGTTGCAAGAAGGTACCGTGCCTCCTTGTAGACTATAATGACCCTGAAATAAAACTGGGCCAGTGGTTTCCAGTTATATATGGGGATATAGGGAAGATAGTAGAAATACTAGAAAAAAATGGTATGACAGTCAGGTATGAAAAGACTTTAAAAAAAGCCTACTGGTTACTCTACTCTGAAAAAGCCGATGCTATTCTAGTTCCAAAAAGAGTAACAAAGGAAGAAGTTGTGAAGACTGCAAGGCGCGGAAACCTATTCCCCCCTAAGACTACAAGGCATATGCTCCCAAAACTGAATAAGTTTGTTGATATACCGCTGGATGAGTTGGTATAGCTATCTTGCCGCTGAAACTATCTTTATTATGTCACCATTTTGAAGCTCGTAGTCATCTTTTATCCTTCTTTTAGTTCTTGCATTGACTGCATAAAGGAAGTTCTTCCCTATGTCTGTGTGTACCCTAAAGGCAAGGTCTCTTGGGGTTGAACCTTTATCCATTAGATATGCATCAGGCAAAATATTGCCTTTACCGTCCTTCATGTGGGTCTCATCCTCGACAGGGTAGACCACTATTTTATTCAAGATATTGAACACTACCTGATTTATAGTCTTCTGAACGCCAGTGCCATCATTTTTTTCCATGAAGTTTTTGATTCTGTTTAGGGCCTCTTTCTGTTTGTCATTTAGATCTCCAGTTATCTCAAAAGAGGGTTGGGAAGGCACGTATTTAACTAATCCCGCACTTGTTGCCTTTCTTAAGACCAATTCTGCCTCAGCGCTTATTGTAAAAATATCCCCTAGTTTTTCTTTCAAAGCTTTAATATTCTCTTGTGGGGCTATGTCTGTCTTGTTTAAGACAATCGTTATTGGCTTTGATATCTTTCTAAGCGATTTGGCAAAGACCAATAGCTCTTCGTCCTTCCAGTGTATGCACTGCTCAGGGTTTAGCTCAGTCTCCCTTATTGATGCTATGACATTGCCCTCAGTTATCCCAATCCCGGTAAACTGCTCAGCAACTATCTTGCAGAAATCATGATGTCCGGAGCATATCTTTCTTGCAAATCTAAACCAGTTGTCATTTAGTATCCCAAAAAACCAGAGGTTGATTTCTTCCTCCAAGAACTCAATGTCTTCTATTGGGTTATGGGTCCCTACGGGAACTGGATTTCCTTCTATATCTGTTGAGCCTGAAGCATCAACTATGTGGATTAAGGTTTCAGCTCTTGAAAGATCATTTAGGAATTTGTTTCCAAGACCTCTGCCTGTATGCGCACCTTTTACAAGACCTGCAACATCTATTATCTTCAATGGTACAAGTCTTGTCCCATCAATGCACTTTGAATTTTGGGGTGAACATTTTATATCAAGCTCCTTGCAAGGGCAGTTATAAGTAACATAAGTAGCCCCTATGTTTGAGTCAATTGTTGTGAAAGGATAATTAGCAATTTCTGCCCCTCCGAGTGTGACTGCATTAAAAAAAGTTGATTTTCCTACATTTGGTTTTCCAATAACACCTACATCCATTAAATTCCTCCCTTAAGATAAATAAAGACGTGGAAAATTCATAGTTGACACTGCACTTGCCCCATAGAAATCCCTTATGTATAAAATTGATTTCAGATGGAGGTCTTTTTTGACATCGCAACATGCGTTTGTCAGCATGATGCACTTATAATCCCGATAATATGCATCTGCAGCAGTATGTCTTACAGACAGTGATGTTGATAGACCCGAGAATACAAGATTTTTTATATCCTTCTTTTTCAAAAGCTCATCAAGTTCTGTGCCGAAAAATCCACTGTACTTTTCTTTCTTTACGATGAAATCCCCATCACTTGGGGCAAGATCATCTATTATCTTCTCACCAATATCTTTCTCTCCACAATCATTTGTTTTAGAATCACATATGTATACCACAGGGAACCCATTCTCCCTAAAAATAGAAGATATCTCTTTTATTGGTCCTATTATCTCTTTAGGATTTTCGCATTTTTTATTCCCGTAGACAAACTCATTTATCATGTTAATGATGAGAAGAGCGTATTTTTCCATGTTAGTTAATCTGGATGGGGGATATATAAAATTTGGCTTTATAAAAAGAAATAAAATTAAAAATATTTTATTGAACTACTTCCTTGTCAGAAATCTCAAGGGCTTTGTCAACTACATCAAGCGCTTCATTTATCTGTTTCTCATTGATTGAAAGGGGTGGTGCAAATAAGAGGGTTGAAACCATCTGCAAGAAAAAGACTCCGTTCTTCATACATTCTCCGGCAACTTTGGCAGGGATTGAAGCATGACCCCTCATGAACTTTTCTTCTCTAGTTCCGGCCTGCTCTTTTGTCTTTGTGTTCTTGATTAATTCGATTCCCCAGAACAATCCTTTTCCTCTTACATCTCCAACTGACTTGTGATCTTCCTTCATCTCGTTTAATCTCTTTTCCATTACCTTTTCCATCTTTGCAGCGTTTTCAACTAGGTTATTGTTCTTCATGTAGTTTATTGTCGCAACTCCTGCAGCACATGCAAGTGGGTGGCCTGCATAAGTATGACCCTCAACAAACCAGTGATCTTCAAAGTAGTCAGAAATCTTCTTTGAGTATGTTGTTCCACCAAGAGGAACGTAAGTTGCAGATAAGTTCTTTGCGGATGAGATTATATCGGGCTGGAAGTTATAATGTTCAAAAGCAAGCCATTTTCCAGTTCTACCAAATCCGGTCATTACCTCATCGGCAATTATAACTACATTGTACTCATCACAGATTTCCCTCAACATCGGGAAGTATTCTTTAACTGGAGGAATTATACCGTTTGAACCCACAATAGGCTCAGCAATAAATGCGGCTACTGTTTCCTTTGCCTCAAACCTGATCATGTCCCCAATATATCTGGCGCACATGATATCGCAGCTTGGGTATTCCAATTTGAATGGACATCTGTAGCAGTAACAGTCAGGACCGTGTAATATACCTGGGTAACCTGGCTCGTTTGGATATCTCCGTGGGTCCCCTGTTAGCATCATGGCTATACCAGTTGCACCGTGGTAAGACTGGTAACGAGAAATAATTTTGTACTTTCCTGTGTACCATTTTGCCGCTTTGACTGCAGCTTCATTTGCTTCGGTACCGCTTGAAGAAAAGAATGTTTTTCTAAAGTTTGGGCCTGCTATGTCAGCTACCATCTTTCCAAGTTTTGCCCTAGCATCGCTTCCAAGCCCTGGACCGATGTAAGCATATTTATTAAGTTGCTCTACAATCCCATCATTTATTTCTTTCACGTTGTGACCACAGCTTGTACTCATAAGCTGGGAAGAGAAGTCTGAATATTGTTTACCTGATTTATCCCAGAAATAGATTCCATCAGCCTTCTCTATCATGTTAACTTTGACATCAGCTTGGCACGACCAAGACCTCATGACATATTCTTTTTCCATCTGTGCTAAATCTTCCATAAAAGGCCTCCTATATCATAATAGGCACATTTACTTAATGTTATTACAGATTTATATAACTTTCGATTATAACTTGGAATATAAAGAAAATAGTTTAATAACATTTAATTAATTAGTCAATTATCCAATGAAAAATTGGTATTTTAAAAATTAAATAAAAATTAATTATTTTATAAAGGATAGAATCTTTCTCTCTTTATGAATTTGCCCCATCCTTTTTCGCCCGCGAGTTTGCCATCTTCAACAACTACCTTACCTCTTGAGAGTACTGTAACTGGATAACCCTTTACTACCATACCCTCCCAAGGGGTATAGTCTGTATTTTGATGGAGATTCTTCACAGAGATTGTGACTTCTTTTTCTGGATCGAAGACGACTATGTCTGCGTCTGATCCAACTGCTATTGTTCCCTTTTGTGGGAATAATCCAAAAAGCTTTGCAGGGTTTGTTGAGTTAAGTTCAACAAACTTGTTTAGCGTAATCCAGTCCTCAAGAACTCCTGCAGTGTACATTACTGGCATCCTTGTTTCAATTCCTGGAGCGCCATTTGGTATCTTGGCAAAGTTGTCTTTACCCATCTCTTTTTGGCCTTTGAAGAAGAATGTGCAGTGGTCAGTTGATACTACCTGAAGATCTCCCCTCTCAATTGCAAACCACAATGCGTCTTGGTCGAACTCTGACCTTAGTGGTGGAGACATGACATACTTTGCACCATTGAAGTCAGGCTCAGTATATCTTTCTTCGTCCAGAGTAACGTACTGCGGGCATGTTTCTCCATAAATTGGAAGCCCTCTTTCTCTTCCTTCGTGGATGGCTTCAACTGCCTCAAGGCAAGAATTATGTACAATGTAAAGTGGCGCCTCTGCCAAATCTGCAAGGGTAATTGCCCTCTGACATGCTTCCCCTTCTAGAATTGAAGGTCTTGATACGGCGTGGTACATAGGCTCAGTCTTGTTCTCAGCCAATAGCCTTTTTGTGTATAAATCTATTATATGGCCATTTTCGGCGTGAAGCATGATAAGCCCACCAAATTCGCCTGCCTTTTCAAGTGCCATATAGAATGCATCGTCATCTACCATAAGTGCCCCTTTGTAGGCAAAGAATAGTTTAAAACTTGGGATACCCTCTTCTAAGATCATAGTTTCCATTTCTTTTAGTGTATCGTCATTTACATCTGTCATGGCCATATGAAATCCATAATCGATGTAAGCATTACCAGTTGCTCTTTTGTTCCATTCATCAAGGGCTGCTCTTAGAGTTCCCCCCTTTGATTGAATAATAAAATCAACGACACAAGTTGTTCCACCAAAGGCTGCGGCCCTTGTTCCTGTTTCCCATGTTTCAGAAGAATATGTGCCCATAAATGGCATTTCAATATGTGTGTGCACATCTATAAATCCTGGGAACACCATCATTCCTTTTGCATCAATTTCCTTAGAGCCAGAAAGCTCTTTGCCAATGGCAACAATCTTTTCTCCTTCAATACCAACGTCTGCTTCATAAATATCTGTTGCAGTCACTATCGTTCCGTTCTTAATAACGAGATCCATAACTATACCTTCCCTATACTTCTGCGCCTTTATAATTTATAAAACTTGTGATTTCTAAAATTTAAAAAAAATATTCTATTTTTCTAGTAGAATAATATTATCTTCGGTAAGAAAATTAAAATGATTTCCATTTCTTAGAGAATTCCCTTTTCCTTTTATGATTCTCATTATCTCTTGAATAGTTTCTTCAACGTTCTCACTCAAGACTTCATAGATATCTTCATCACTGAATATCTCTTTTACAGCATATATTTCATAGTCAAGAATCTCTGACAGAAGATTATCCTTTATTTTTTTCTCTGAGTATCTTCTCTGGTGAAGCCTTTCAATAAGAACATTAGGATTGCAACGCAAGATTATTGCTTTGTCAGCTTTGAAGGGAATATGAGAATCAATAACTATGTTGTCTAATTCTTTCAATTTTTCATCAACTAAAGATTCTTCTATTATGACCTCACCCTCTTCAATTGGGAAGTCAAAGTTCTCTTTTGCATACTCACCTATGTTAATATAGACGAAATTTAACAGCTCGGCTATTTTTTTTGAGATAATTGTCTTACCTGTGCCGGGCACACCTGTGATCAAAAGCTTCATAATTATAAATATGAACGAAAATCTTAAATACGTTGTTAATATTTGCGTGATATACATGGGCCCGTGGCTTAGATTGGTTATAGCGTCCGGCTGATAACCGGGAGGTCCTGAGTTCAAATCTCAGCGGGCCCACTATCTATTCTTTTATCTATGCTTTGTTACGCCTATCTTTGGGCAGTATCTATCGATTGGGCAGATACTGCATTTTGGACTGATGGGTGCACAGACATTTTGCCCATATGTTACAAGGATATCATTGTACTCAATCCAGTGCTCTTGTGGAAGCTTTTCCCTTAATGCAAACTCAGTTTGAATTGGATTTTTTGTCTTGACGTAACCCCACCTATTTGATATCCTGTGGACATGGGTATCAACACAAACGCCAGGCCTTGAATAGCCAAGTGTTACCACAATGTTTGCAGTCTTTCTGCCTACACCTTTAAGCTTCAAAAGCTCATCAATTGTATCGGGGACTTTGCCATCGTATTCATCTAATATTCGATGGGACATTTCAATGATCCTTTTAGCCTTGGTCTTGTAAAATCCAACTGGATATATCAATTTCTGAATCTGAATTTCGTCCATATTAATCATCTTATTAGCGGTGTCAGCATATTCAAAGAGTTTAAGTGAAGCCTTCTTCGTCACTTCATCTTTAGTTCTAAGGCTCAAGACGCATGAAATTAGAACTTTATATGGATCCCTGTCTGCAGCTACTTCTGAAACAATAGGAACGGTGAACTTTTTTATCTCTTCCCTTAAGACCCCTAAAACTTCTGAAATATTCTTATTATCAATTATAGTTAGCCCCCCTATAGGCTTCAAAAAAATCTTGGATTATTTTATTGTGATCAAAGGCAAGATTGTTTGGTATTTGATTAAAATCAAATAAGGATAGCTCCTTTGCATCATCTCCTGCCTTCGGGGTTCCAATTCCCACTCCATGAAAAACTACACTTACTGTGTGCCCTCTTGGATCTCTGTCAGGTTTTGAATAAACCCCTAATAGAGTTAGTTGTGTAACATCAAGCCCTGTCTCTTCCTTTGCTTCCCTTGTTGCAGCGCTTTCTATAGTCTCTCCGTATTCAACAAAACCACCGGGGAGTGCAAAACAATTTTCAAACGGGCCTCGGCTTCTTTTAATAAGGACTAATTTATTATCAAAAAAAATAATTATGTCAACTGCAAGTGAAGGCGACCTTCTCATATCCTAACTCCAATAAGGCGTTTAAAGAAAATTGTCACATAGCCGAGTTTAGGTATCTTCATTATACTTACACCTAGGACAGCATGCTCTGGCACACCAGGAAGTTTCTTACCATTATCAAAGTAGGAATCCTCAAATGGATTATTGTCTCCTTTTGTTACAAAGTATAGATTGCCCTCTTCTTCAATTATGTTTATTGCCCTGTGAACAATAGGGATGTCCTGATAAGGCCTTTTGTATACAACGATGTCGCCAATCTGGATATTACTTGGCTCCGTTCCTTTGATTACAATGATATCCCCTCTATAGTAGACTGGCTCCATACTACCAGAAATAACTACGGCTACCGGATTATCAACTTTTAGGGCATAAGACAGTGTCAAGCTAATGACTAGGTAAAGCATAACGGCAATTATAATGCCTTCAATTATCTCCTTACCTTCTTTCTTGTAATCCACTTCTTCACATCCAAAAACAATAAGTATATTATAATATGAGATATAAGAAACCTTTTAAAAGTTTATTGATAGGTTCAATTGGTGATTTAATGGATGAGATGAATGACGATTATGCTATTGAAACTGCCCATCCTGACGAGGTCAGAGGCAGGATGATTTTTGAGATATCTTATCAGGAAGTATTTCTAGATTTGCTCTTACAAAAACTTGAAGAAAAAGGAATGCTTAAAGCAGAAGAATTCAAAAACGAAGTTCAAAAAGAAATAGAACGGAATTACGGATTCTATATGGAAAAATACTACGCAAGAAGGTAGTTATTTCACAAGTCCATAGATAACTGATGCCCACAAAACAGCACATTTTTCTAAATTTTCTATTCTTACATATTCGTCTGAAATATGCCATGCCATATCAGAGTCTGGTGAATGTGCTATAGTAGGTATTCCGTTTAAGTTTAGTATTTTTGCAACTGTTATCCCTGAAGAAGTTTCAAGTTGCATTGGCATTCCTATCTCACGGGCTGTATTCTCAAAAATTTCAATTAATTTATTGTTGGTATCCACTATATGTGGTAAGTGTCTTGTTTTGACTTCACCGACTTTAATATCAATGTTCTTGTCTTTTTTATTAAGAGAGTCTATCTCATCTGCCAATCTTTTTTTGACCATCTCTTCTGTTATGCCACAGGGGTATCTTATATCCAATGTGGCTTTGCATCTTGATGCTACAACATTTGGTGCATTTCCTCCAGATATCATGCCTACATTGATTGTAGGAGGGGTGAATCTAGAGTCGTATTTAAGATTAAACTCAAATTTTTCAAAGTCAGAGATCAATTTAGACATTTTAATTATGGCGTTTATTCCAAGCTCAGGTGTTGAGCCGTGAGCTTGTTTGCCAAAGCTTTCTATTTCAAGCCACGTGGCCCCCTTCTCACCGATAATTGCTTTATCTACTGAACCGCTATCGGGCACAATTGCATAGTCTGGTTTAAACCCTCTCTCAACGATATATTCTACCCCATAATCTGAGCCCATCTCCTCATCGGAAACTGCACAAAAATAAATAGTTCCTTTAAACTTTAATCCACTCTTAATTAATGCCTTTATCCCAGACCAAGATGCTGCGAGACTTCCCTTGTTATCAAGTGCACCCCGGCCGTAAACTTTACCATCTTTTTCATAAGGTTGAAATGGATGCTGTGTCCAACCTTCTCCTGGGGGCACAACATCTGTGTGGGAAATAATGGCAACTGAAGGTTGTCCAGAACCTATTCTTCCAATGTAGTTTGGTCTTTTTTCATCTTTTGAAATAATCTCAACTTCAGCGCCTATATCATTCATGCATTTCATAATAATATCGTGTAAAAGATATTCATCGCCGGGAGGATTTACGGTTTCTACTTCAATCAAGCTAAATAAAAAATCAAGCATTTCCTCTTTATTAAAATTTGAATTAATTCTAGAGGCTATCTCCTTTATCTCCACTAAAACTCCCCCGCATACTTTAAGGCCAAATAAAAGTATTTTTTTGTAAGTTCTTTGGCAGAACTATCTATCGATGCCCTGTAACCATTGACTTTTGCTCTGACGCATGCTCTATAACATTTATAAAAAGATAGAAGGGCGGCCATATCCTGATCGCCGCTTTCTAAAATATATTTATCTGAGAATGCCTTTGAAAGATCATCCCTTCCAAGAAACTCTAGATCCATACATAGAAAGGCTATCTCAGCAGTAACGTCTGTTGTATTTATGGCTGGATTGAATTCTATGGCATCAAATATATAGATTTTATCAGGCAGGACAAAAATGTTTCCAGAATGAAGATCGCCATGAGTTTCAATGATTTTTCCTTCCTTCACGCGCCTATCAAAAAGAACGACATTATTGTTGATAAAGTCAAGATTTTTCCCAATAAGCGTATTGAACTCCTCATTAGAAAATAGATCAGCAATAAAACATTCGAGGTCTTTAAAATTGTCCATTACATTTTTTTTAAATTTATCAATCGCCCCATATTTTCCGTCTAAGTCTATCCCAGTCTTTTTATGAAAGGTCAATATTTCCAAGGCTATTTGTTCGATAATATTCTTTGTAATTTCGTTTTTCTCAACGAGATTTTTCATTATATATTCTTCAGGCACCCTCTTCATCACGACTGTATATTCCAAAGGCAGCCCCGCCCCGGACAATACCAAGTTACCACCGTCTTTGGTAAGAGGAGAAACTTTGACATAGATATCAGGACTTAACAAGCTATTTATTCTAAGCTCCTCTCTGCAGTAAAACTCTCTTTTTTCGAGAGTTGAATAATCAAGGAATGAAAACTTTGCATCTTTCTTAATTTTATACGCATAGTTTTTAGTGAGAAATACATATGAAACGTGAGTTTCCTTAACTTCTTCTATCTTTTCATTGAAAGTATTATCATCAATCATGGATTTAAGATGCTCGTTCATTAAAAATATAGCAATATCTATATTTAAAAGGTTTTATGGCACAAGATGGCCCTAGAAATTGAAAGAAGCTCTAATTAGCTTCTTTTTTGATTTATTTAGCTTTATTCTTTTAGATTAAAATTTAAAAATAAGTGTTTCACCCGAAACTTTAAAATAGACAGAAAAAGCTTGATTAATGTGGTTTAATGTGTGGAATCGTTGGCATTATCAATGATGGCAAAATATCGATAAAAAATGACCTCTTAAATTCTTTAAAGAGACTTGAATACAGGGGTTATGATTCAGTAGGCTACGCCGATGTCAAGGGCAATGTGGAAAAGGATGTAGGCGAAATATCAAAATTCATTGAAACTCTAAATGATTCAAATACTTCATGTGCGATTTCTCACACGAGATGGGCAACGCATGGTGGAGTTACAAAAATAAATTCCCACCCCCACTGGGACTGTAACAAGAACATATTTACAGTTCATAACGGTATAATTGAAAATTATCAGGAGCTAAAGAAGGAGCTTACAGAAAAGGGCCACGTTTTTATCACAGAGACAGATTCAGAAGTTATTCCACATTTTTTTGAGGAAGAGCTGAAATCAAAGAGCATGATTGATGCAATAAAGAGTTTCATGAAAAGAATTGAAGGTACATATGCTATTCTTATCATTGAAAAAGATAAAAACATTATATACGCAATTAAGAAAGATTCTCCCCTTGTTTTGGGACTTGGCAAGGACAGATTATATCTGGCATCTGATATCTACGCATTTTCTGATTCCACAAATAAGGCCATATTTTTTGAAGATGAGGAGTTTGCGGTAATTGAGCCCAAAAAATACACTTTCTATGATAAGGAAGGTAAGGAAATCAAAAAAGAAATTTACGAGTTCACCTGGGCAATCCCCCAAGAAGAGTCAATCCAGAACTACCCCCATTATATGATAAAGGAGATCCATGAGCAGCCCATATCCTCTCAAAGACTGATTAACTCTCTTGACGGTGAGCAACATGATAAGATTAATAAAATTGCCCAGCTTGTCAAGAATTCAAAGAGAGTTGTTTTTACAGCTGCAGGAAGCTCGTATTATGCTTCTCTTCTAGGCATATATTTCCTCAATAGAGTTGGGGTAAATGCCCACACACTTATTGCAAGTGAGTTCCAAAATTTTATGCTCGTTGACAAGGATACTCTATTTATCGCGATATCACAGAGTGGGGAAACAATGGATGTTGTTGCTGCCGCAAAGTGGGCAAGAGAGAGAGGGGCCAAAATAGTATCCCTTGTAAACGTCCCACATTCGACACTACAAAGGATTTCAGATATTTCTCTTGAGATACATGCGGGACCAGAGATCTGTGTGGCGGCTACAAAGACCTTTACAAATCAGGTAGTTGCACTTTTGTATTTATCTTATCTATTAGGATTTTCTGTCAATATGAAGACAATCCCTCAAAAAATTGATTATGTAATTAAAGAAAATGAAGAGGCTATCAAAAAAATGGCCGATGAGCTTTATGAGAAAAAAGACATATACATCATCGGAAGGGGGCTATCCTATCCGCCTTCAAGAGAGATGGCCTTGAAACTAAAGGAAATTTCATACATACATGCTGAAGGTATGATGGGTGGAGAGCTAAAGCACGGCACCATCGCTCTAATAGAGCCAGGCACACCAGTCATTGCATTGATCCCTGGTAAGGATTTTGATATGTTCTCAAATGCCAAGGAAGTTGAAGCAAGAGGGGCTAGAGTAATTACAATTGCAAATATGATGGACTCTGACTTCAAAATTGATGTTACAATAAATGACGGAAAGTTTGCCATTTTGTCAGTTGTGATAGGGCAACTGCTTACATACTATATTGCAAAGAAAAAAGGACTTCCAATAGATAAGCCAAGAAATCTTGCAAAGTCAGTGACCGTCAAGTAATCAAAGCCCTTGCCATATTTTATCTCCGACGTAATGAAGATTTTTTACTACTTTTCCTTCTTTCATCGAAGAGATATCTTCGAAAGAATACATTGCGATGCCAACTGCTATTGGCTTTCCATGTTTTTCATCTATAATAATTACTGGCCCGTTTTTTTCGATTTGACTATCAACTTCTCTAATTCCTGGTTTCATTACATCCGCACCCTTTGTAATGAATGGGACAGCCCCCATATCTACGATAATTTTTCTAGGTATCTCATCTTTTCTTAAAGAAACTAAAAGTTTCAAAGAAGGTATGAAATTATCTTTCAATTTCAAAAAAGATGGAGCGTCGTTCACGTATATTATGTCGATGTTTTCATCTAAATTTGAGATCTTAAAAGAGGATTTGCTGTCAATGTTTTGCAAAATATTATCTCCAAAAAGGTTTCGAATAGAGTTTAAAACTTCTTTTATTTCTCCTTTTTTTAAGTCATGAACCGGTTTTTTCTTCATATAAGTTTTATATGCCTTTATTATGTATTTAAGTTTATAGGGAAATCTTTTTAGAGTATTTCGCCGTTAACTTTAAATACTATTTTATTCTGATTCCATAATAGGTGATATATTGGCTCAAAGACCACTCGACATCATACACAGAGCTTTGGATTCAAATGTCCTAGTAGAGCTTAAAGGCGGTAGAGAGTTCAGAGGAACTCTTAAAGGTTATGATATTCATATGAATCTTGTAATGGAGTCAGCCGAAGAACTTCAGAACGGAGAATCAGTAAGAAAGCTGGGACATGTAGTTGTAAGAGGAGACAACGTTGTTTTGATTTCACCAAGTTTGGAGGATTAATATGAGTAAAGGAACACCTTCCTACGGTAAGAGGAACAATAAAACACATGTAAGATGCAGAAGGTGTGGAAATCATTCATATCATGCTTCTCATGGTATCTGTGCATCATGTGGCTTTGGTAAATCTGCAAAGATGAGAAGCTACAATTGGTGTAAACGGAAATGATTGACACAAGGATTATAGTTGAAGGAGTTTCTGATGTTGAGACCTTGTCAAAGGCTATTCAAGATTTAGCCTTAGGTTCTGAATTTGGAGTTACAATTTCCTCTATAATTCCTACTACTAACATTGAAATTGCTAAAAAATCAATAGTTGGTTCTGATATTGTTTTAATTGCAACAGATGCAGATAGATCAGGTAGGGAACTTGCCGAAAGACTTTTTGAAGAACTCAAAGGGAAAGAAATCATAATTGAGAGGGTAAAATTCCCTAAAGGACGTGACCTTGAACACGCTGATCTTTTTTTGGTATCAAAGGAGATAAAAAATAGTCTTGTTAGAATTGGTTTGAAATCTCTTAAATCAATTGATATGTTGATTGAAAAAGAAAAATTTGTGCGCGCTCTTGAGAAGGATATGTATTCTCTAAAGACTGAAAATGAAGATTTAAAGAAGAAAACAAGAAATTTTGAGCAGACTTTAGAAGGTATTGAAAGCGAAAAGGAATTAATCAATAAGCTTGAAGAAGATATCGATAGACTCAATGTTGAAAAGAATGAAATAGAACTTGAGAACTCTGAGATCAAGAAAGAACTATTATCCAAAGATGGCAGGATTTCAGAACTTGAAATAAGGTATAAAGACCTTGAAGCAAAGATTTTGAATATATTTGATCTTGAGAGCTACTGGTCAAAAATCTCTAACGATGGATCTCCAGGTGCCTTAGAGATAAGAAAGGCCATAGAAATTTTAGGCCTTGACCGTGTTGTGGCTTCAGATGACTTTATCGTCTCTCCATCTGAGGAAAATGTCTACAGGGTTTTGAAGCTCATAAAGATGGGACGAGAACTAAATAGGGACTAATAATGAATTATTTTGGTA
>JAHKLW010000030.1 GCA_020854815.1 Methanofastidiosum sp.
AGAAATTTTTCTTTATTGGCTAAATTGGAATTTATAATATCCATCAATGTTTCGCCTTGGATGTATTCCATAAAAATTGTTTGATTAACTAAAGAGTATGGCTTTGGAACAGGGATATTTTTTTTATAAAGATTTTGCAATATTTCAAATTCAAATCGATGTCTTGATGTTTTGAAAACTTTTGCCACAATTTTTTGGGAGTCGTGCTCTAATAAATAAACGGAGTTCTTCTTCGAATTGAATTGTTTTACAATGTGATCCTGAAGATTTTTTTCAAGATAAACAAAATCAATTAGCATACCACCATCGTTTTCCCAATTCTATTTAATCTTATCCTATTTGATCAGACTAATTATGAAGATAGTTCCCTTTGGTTTATTATCCTCTACCGTTATATCACCATTGGACTTCTTGAGAAGCTCTTTTACTATGTAAAGACCAAGACCAGAACCTTTATTTTCCCCAAAACAAAAATTTTCTTCGAATATCTTCTCCTTGTTTTCATCGGGAATCCCTTTACCATTATCTGCTATTTTTATTGTGTAATGCCCGTTATTTTCATAAAATGACATGTCAATCTTGTCAGCTTTTCCATGCACTATCGCATTTCTTACAACATTGTCAATTACTGATGTAAAGGTATTTTTGACTTTAATGTTAAAGTCGCCGATTAGATTTATTTTAACATCATAATTTTTAACTACTTCACCAATTATGTCTTTAAGATTGTAATTTTTGATATTATTATCGGACGATATGTCGTATTCAAATTCTCGTACCTTGTTGATTAGATCTACACTTTTGTTCATTGCTTTAATGGCCTTATCCTTAAGTTTTGTATCTTGGGTATTGAGCATCTCTAAAGACATCAATGTGACTGAAATATTATTTAATATGTCGTGTCTCAATATTTTATTTAGGAGTTTCAGAGTATTATTCAAATCACTTATCTCATCTTTTTCTTTTCTGTCTTTTGTAACAGATTTAGCAAATTTAAATACAACAATGAAAAGACCTATAGATATTATTATTCCTTGAAGATATGTATTAAAGAATTCAGATTCTTTGGTAAATTCATCTAGAAAATCCATTAATAATCCGTAAGAGAAGATGGCCCAGCCAAAAGTAAATGTTCTGATATTTAATTTGAATACGTAAAAAAGCATTATTATAACTAAGAAGAGATATGCGCCTTCAAATAATATATTAGCATGGTAAAATGAAGTATCAATTGGAAATGCGAGAAACCATAACAATACGATAAGAAATCCAAAAATAGAAAATACAAGAAGATCAAGATTATCTTTCAACATTTGAATCTGCTCCATAAAAGGATAGTTAATTAAATAACTTTCGCTTGTTCGAATTATTATTTCATAATCTCTTTTCGAAAATATTTTCTCAAGAACTCATAAAGTTTTTTATCCCAATTTGGAGGTGGATTCTCCATTTCTGTGAGGCTTAATATATAGGATATTGATTTTTTGTCCAGTAGATACTCAAAATCTTTATTTTCTATAAATCTATAAATTGCATTAAATATAGGAGAAGGTAAAGGAACTTTGAGCTTTGACAATTTAAGGTTTGTATGCATTAAAGATTTCTTCAAATATTCCATTTCACTGAGAGTTACATTGTGATATCTCATTCCATCGATTCTTTTTTCCCAGTCTTTCTTTGACTTTTCTTTGAATAGTTCTATTGCAACATATATTTTTGGCCATCTTTCAGGGTATATAAGTAGTAATCTCTGGATAGGCAGGATATTCTCTTGTATTAAAATAACTCTCTTTTTTATTTCGTCTATACCACTTTTAGCGTAGTTCACTTCATAGTAATCAAGTTGTGTTATTAGCCAAGAATCCCTTCGCTCAGATCTAATATTTTTTTTAGGGCTAGACTCTCCTGAAATAATTTTTGGATCGTTTGCATTCTTTGATGAGATACTCTCTTTTTGCATCCATAAACAAAAGAATAATTAAATATAAAAAATTTAGTATTAAAATCTAAATTCCTAGTTTCTTTCTCTTAGATTCTATATGAGAAAGGATATCATCAGATGCTTTAACTGAATCCTTTTCAACGTTTAATACGCCGCCTGTTATATCTTTGCAATCTACGGTCAAAAGTTTGACAAGATTTGGACCACCTGTTACTGGAGGTACAGGATTAACGTAGGTATATAATCCAAATGCCAATGCGAATATAGCATCTATAGTTGCCTTTTGCTCCATGTATTCTGGTGCAACTGCAACAACTGGTAGATCTGTTACCGGCACATTACCTAATGCATTTGAAATTGTTCCAATCAAATCTGCCAGCCTTCCAGTATCGGTACATGTTCCATAACTTAATACGGGCGGGATATTCAAGAGAGTACATAATTTCTTTAATCCTGGACCTGCCAGATCTTTAGCCTCTAAACTACAGAGCCCTCCAACCTGCACTGCCCCGTTACCACATCCAAGGGATAGAACTAAGATATCCCTCTTTATCAATTCTTTTACCATTCTTATTGTGTGAACATCTTGCCCCGAATCTCTTAGAGAAGTACACGAAACCATTCCAGCAACACCTCTTATTGTACCGTCTTTAATTGCATTTAGCAATGGTTCAATTGTGCCCCCTAGAGCCTCAACGATGCTCTCAGTAGAAAATCCCACGATAGCTTCG
>JAHKLW010000031.1 GCA_020854815.1 Methanofastidiosum sp.
AGCGATGGTTGGTAGAGTCCTGTTTTTCAGCTGTAAAGCGGGCTTATGGCGAAAGTGTAAATGCTAAGAGGTTTGACATGGCCAAGAAGGAGGCGATGTTAAAGTTTATCCTTTATAGCGCTGTCCAAAATTCTTGCTAAGAAGGCAAGAACTATGAGAAAAATTTGAAGTGTAGGAAAAAATACGGTGAAAAAAATACCCCCATTTCCACTGAACCACAATTATTCAGCCATGCAGATAAATACAAAACGTTTATAAAGAAATTTAATGCTTATTTATATAGTATGAAGAAAGCAATAACTAGTTTCTTGTTGTTATTAATATTATTTTCTACTTTTGGGACTTATATCGGCGCACAAGAAGATACAAAAAGTTTAATTCCTGAAGTTGCACTAGATTATCCTACTGATGTAACCCCAAATCAAGAAATTAAAGTTAGTGTTAAAGTAAAAAACACAGTTCAAGATGTCATGTGGGATACACTTGCATATGTCGATGAAGATTCAATGACTAAAGAAGCTAAATCTGCTTTTCAGATAATTGAAGGTAAAAAATTATTCCCGATCAGGATGGATCCGGACCAAGAAGAAACTGTTATCCTTACAATAAAAATTACCCCCCAAGCTTTAGGTGGAGAATATTTACTTCCTATAGTAGTAGCTACAGGTATTGGAGGATGTAGGGAGGGATGTGAGCCATCTCTATTAACAGTATTCTCCACTATTACGATTAAAAGAAATGATCCTTTGATTACACTAGAGTTTGATAAATATCAGATAGATATTGAACAGGGCGTTTGTGAAGTTGAACTAGTAGTACCTTACTTACCAAATATTCCTTTTAGAATTACAAATATTAATAATACTGAATCTGCATATAATCTCCGGATGACTGTTGTCCAGGACACCTCTATGGTTAGAGGAATTATTGATCCGCCAGTAAATCAAAGTGTACTTCAGCCTGGTGGGCAGATAACTGGATCTTTGTACATTCGAGCTTCATATGAAGCGCCGATTGGGAATCAGGTAATAAGAGTAAGACTCACATACGCTGACAAATATGGTGCGGACTATGATATGTTCAGAGAGATTAGCGCAACTGTAAAGAACGTTGGTAAAAACCACTATGACCAAGGAAGACTATACTATGACGCATGTGACTATGAAAATGCAAAAATCTCGTTGAGTCAGGCTAGAGAAATATATGAAGAGAATAACAACATATTGATTGTACAGGAAATTGATAAGTTAATAAAAAGAATGGATGCCAACGATAAGTTTATGCAAGGCCAGAATAGGTTCTTTGCAGGTGACTTAAAAAACGCCGTTACTTATTATTCTGAAGCAAAGACCCTTTATACCGAGATAAATGATTGCCAAGCAGTTCAATTATGTGATGATGCTATGAGAGCTGCCAATAGGCCTCTTGGAGGAATTCTAGGTGGAGTATCCGGTTCTGGAGGGGAAAGTATAACTACATTTTCTATCCACACAATAATCGAAATTGTTCTAGCATTAATTGTCGCAATATTATTGATTATTCTAATAAGGGGAAAAGGTGGAAGCGGTGGTAGAAAACTCAATCTAAAAGGAAAAATTACTAGACCTTCGCAACAACAAAATACTAGACCTTCTCAACAGCCAATATCAAGGCCCTCTGCAGAACAAATTAGACCTTTAAGAAAAGAACCTCTCGGCAAATATTAATATATTAATTTATTTAGAGGATATTCTATTATTCCTTCTGCTCCTGCAGTTTTTAATTTGGGGATTAATTCTCTAATTATTTTTTCATCCACGATTATTTCAACAGCGACCCATCCATCAGAACTCAGATTAGAGATAGTTGGTTTTCTTAATGCGGGGAGAACGGATATTACTTCTTCAAGATTTACTTTTTGAACGTTCATTTTGACACCGACCATTGATTCTGCTGCCAATGCCCCTCTTAGTAGCAAGAAAAGATCTTCAGTTTTCTTTCTTTTCCAACTACTTCTCCAAGATTCTTTGTTACTTATCAAGACTGTTGTGGATTCTAAAAGAGTATCTAAAATCTTAAGATTATGTGCTTTGAGTGATGAGCCAGTTTCAGTGAGCTCCACTATTGCGTCTGCAAGTTCTGGAACTTTTACTTCTGTTGCCCCCCACGAAAATTCTACTGACGCATCAATTCCTTTCTCATTTAGGTATTTCTTTGTTATATTTACTACTTCTGTTGCAATTCTCTTTCCGTTTAGATCTTGAAGCTTCTTTATTTTTGAAGATTCGGAAACAGCTAAAACCCATTTTACCGGTTTTAATCCTTGTTTAGCATAGACAAGTTTTCCTACATTCACTACATCTGCATCATTTTCAATTACCCAGTCCATTCCAGTCAACCCGATGTCTATTATTCCCTTCTCGACATATCTTGGTATTTCCTGTGCCCTAATCAATAAGCATTCCATATTTGTATCATCGATGGATGGTTTATAAGATCTTGAAGAAATATTAATTGAATATCCTGCTTTTTTAAACATGTTTAGAGTAGATTCCTGTAGGCTACCTTTTGGTAATCCGATTTTAAGTATCATTTTAGTCACTTTTTTAATTATAGAACTCCTCTTCAAAAACTCCTTATATATTTTATGTAGTAAATCCTAGATTATGTTTGATTTTATTTACAAAAGAGATAAATAAAAAGAGATTTTACTATTAATATGGAATATGAAAAGCTTGTGGAAGGAGATACGGCAATTAATTTCTGTTTAAAAGATAAAAATAAGAATACTGTTTGTCTTGATGAGTTTAAGACTAAATGGAGGGTAATTTTCTTTTTTGATAAAAGTAGCCTTGAATCTTCTAATTCCGAGATTTTGTATTATTCAAAAACTAAAAATGATTTTAATAATTTAAATACAGAATTAATTGGAATAGGTCCTGTTTCAGAAAAAGAAATTAGTCAATTCTGCTCTGAACACCACATCCAGATTATATTGCTAAGTGACCTGGATTACAAGGTGTCAGAAGAATACGGAGTAATCTTTTTTGATAAAAATGAAGAGAAAAAAATTCTTCCTATGACATTTCTAATTGACAAAAATGATTGTTTATTACAAGTGTGGAACAGAGAAAAGATGTATTATAGATATTCTGGTTATGGTGGTAACGCCATAGATCTTTGGGAAAAAGGTAAAATGTGGGCACATATATCTCTAGTGACTGATTTTATTAAATTATTGGATAAAAAGACAAAATAGTCTCATGACAATTTGATTTTTTCTAATATTTTCTCATTTAGTAGATTATTAGAAACTATTATCCCTTGAGAAGATTTAGAAATTCTTTTCCCAGAAAAATCAATTGCATTTCCTCCTGCTTCTTCACATATCAATGCACCAGCTATTCCATCATAATAGTTGATTTTATTTTTTATAAAAATATCATATCTTCCTTCTGCAACAAATGCTAGATTGAGAGAAGTTGATTGAGTTAAACGAATCCCCAAAACGTCTTTAGACAAGGATAGAAGCATATTGAAGAATTCATCATGGAACGCTCTATCTTTTGTTAAATCAGTGACTATAATGGACTCTTTAAGACTGCTATTCTTAGAAATATATAGTCTTTTATCGTTGAGATAAGCACCTTTTCCCTTTTCCGCATAATAGAAATCTTCAGTTATTGGATTATAAATTACAGAAACTATAGGGATATCTTTTTTTAGTAAGGCTATCGAAACGGAGAATAAAGGAACACATCTAGAAAAATTGATTGTGCCGTCAAGTGCATCAACTAACCATTTGTATTCAGAATCTTCATTTCCTGAATATCCACATTCTTCACATATAAATGAGTGGTTTGGAAATTTTTGTTTAATTATCTCCATGACTTTTCTTTCAGATTCATAATCAGCATCAGTTACTAGGTCATTCACTCCTTTTTTATATATCCTACAATCACTTCTGTAATATTTTTTGAGAATTTCCCCCGATTCTTTTGCGGCCTTGAAAGCAGTTTGTATCATAAATCAGCCTTTAATTAATTTTATGTATATATTTCTTGATCTAGGGCCGTCGAATTCCATAAAGAAGATTCCTTGCCATGATCCAAGAACAAGCTTTTCATCTTCGATGATGACGGTTTTCGATGGGCCAATTATAGAACTTTTTATATGTGCGTCCGAGTTTCCTTCAAGGTGCAGGTAATCTTTTTTGTGTGGTGCTAATTTTGAGAGAAAGTTGTTTATGTCTTCTATCACTGAAGGGTCATAGCTTTCATTAATCATAATCCCAGAAGTAGTATGTGGCGAGTAAATTACACATAATCCAGAATAAAAATTTGATTTAGAAATAAGCTCTTTTATTTCTTTTGTTATTTCTATTGTTTCTATTCTCTTATTTGTTTTTAAGTTTAGTATATGGTTCAATCTATCCTCTCATTCTAATTTTAACAACTTTTCCCCTAGAAAGTTTTTTCATTATTTCTCCTGAAACTACTGCTTCTCCCACTCCAACGCATTTATTATTCTTCTGAACTATTACATCATCTCCAGACCTAATATTTTCAGAATTACTAATTATACCTTTCGAAAATATATCTCCTCTTAAATCAAAATCAATGTTTACCCACAAAGAGTCTTTTATTAGTTCACCGCCAATAACATTTACTTTAATTTTATTTTGGAATGTACCTATGATTTTTTTATTGGAGAGAAAATCTGTTTTTTTTCTTCTTTCTTGATAATCTAAAGGTAAATCAAATTCTTTTTTGAATTGAAATGAAAACATTTTTTTTGCTTTAGTTTTATTTTCATTAACAGGCTCTTTATCCCAATAAATTCTATTATTCTCAAGGATATTTTTTAATGTTTCAAGAGATCCATAGGTATATAATATTTCAAAAGGAAGTTTTCCAAGAGCTTGTAAGTAAGGGCTATTTTCCGCAAAATGTGCAATAATAATTGGATTATCACATTTTTCTAGTAATGGAGATAGTAATCCAGAAAGAGAATCCAATTCTTCTTGACTCCAGTGTCCAGTAACAGGTATATCATAGTCTGCATAATCCTCAAGTTCTCTAGGAACTACGCCTAAGGGCGATGTAAGAATCAACTGGGACAAATTAGGGTATTTATCTTTTAGAATATCTCTTAGAAAAGAGATAATTTTTAGATGTGACTTAGATGCTCGATAGGGTTTTTTGGCACTACAAGGAAGTAACAAAATTAAATTTGTAGAAGGCGCATAATACTTTTCTATTTCTTTTCTCCATCTAACCACTTGAGGCCTATCCAAAGAAATGTCATCTATGTAATAAGACCTCTTAAATTCTCTCCTTAAATGAATCTCAAAAGAGTTGTAAAACTCTTTGTAAAGAATTCTCAGTAGTCTCCTCGAATCAACAGATCCGTTTGAATACATTTCTACTAACTCTGGCGAAGGATTTGAAAGATATTCATCAAAAAATCTTTCATTATTTTCGCCATATGGAAATAAATCAAATCCTATGAAGAGAAATATTGGAATTTCATAATTATATGAATCAATGAAAAACATGGAAGAAGGATATTTATCTTTTAGTCTGAAGTAGAAGTCAAGAAGGATTCTTTCTTCAGGTATTCTTCTGAAAAAATAAATAGATTTTTCAGGAATCGAATCAAGAAGCTCTTGATTCAATTCTCTATATTTAGTAAGATAAATTGGAAGACAGTCTCCTTTTTCCTGTTTAAGTATATTGATATTTATACTTGACAATTTTTTTGCATCTTTTATTGGCAAATCAAAAGGGATTTGGATCAGCGGAACTGTAGAGAGATCATAATTATCTCTTGTATATGTTTCAGAGACAAGATATGAAACAGGTTTTTCAATAGTCATCTCACCAAATTTGAAATAGTCCTTATAATTTTGAAGAAGGCAAGGAGTATTTTCTATTTTTCTATCTAGACTTACTTTGCCTAACCTATGCCCATCTTCATAGAGAATCTCAAAAGAAAAATTATTTTCCAATGACATCATCCACTATCTCTTTGGCATACCCAATATACTTCTCAGGATTCAAAGCATTATTAATCTCAGATTCCGATAATAGTTTAGTTATCTTGCTATCCTTCTTCACATTATCAATGAATTTCCCTTCTTTCATCGAAACTACTCTCATAGTTTCATGCGCATCTTGCCGGCCCATGCCTTTCTCAACAAGTTTTAGCATTAAAACTTCAGCCAAATTCGAATACCCAGTGAGTTCTAGATTCTTTTTTACATTTGACTCATAAAATGCTAGATTAGATAATACTTTAATGGTTCCTTTAAGCATCTCGTCTACAAGTATAAATGATTCTGGATGTATGACCCTCTCACAAGAAGAATTTGTGAGATCTCTTTCGTGCCATAAAAGATTATTAAGAAGTGCGGGGAATACATTAGAGTATAATACTCTTGCAAGCCCACATATCTTTTCACATGTTACTGGATTCTTTTTGTTGGGCATTGTTGAAGATCCAACTTGCTTTTTGCCAAATCCTTCTGCGATTTCCATTATTTCTGTTCTTTGAAGATTTCTTATTTCTAAAGCGAATTTATCTAAAGTTGAAGCTAAAGAAGCAAGAGCAAACATCACATCTGCATAGGTATCCCTTGATACAACTTGATTTGATATCTTAGCCATTTTAATACCAAGGATGAGTCCAACTTTTTTTTGTAATTCAGGGCCGTCTTTGTACGAAGCCATAGTTCCAACTGCACCAGAGATCTTCCCACAAACATTGCTATACGAAAATTCAAGCCTGTCTCTAGCCCTTCTTATTTCATCTAAAAAGATAGCAAACTTCATTCCATATGTAGTTGGTATGGCGTGCTGTCCATGAGTTCTACCTACACAAACTGTATTGCGATATTTTTTGGATAGTTCCGTGAGTATTTCTTCAAGTTTATTTAAATCGGAGAAAATAATCTTAAAAGCTTCAACAAATTGAAGGGCAGTTGCAGAGTCATTAATATCATTCGAAGTTGCCCCCAGGTGCACATATTTGCCATACTCGCCACATTGCTCAGATAGTGAGAGGACTAATGCCATTATATCATGATTTATTTCTTCTTCTATCTCTTTCATTCTTTCAAGGGAAACATAGCTTGTATTAGCTTTTTTGAAAATCTCTTCACCAGCTTCTTTTGGTATATGGCCCAATTCTGAATGAGCTTTTGCTATCGCACCTTCAACTAGAAGCATCTTATTTAATCTCTCTTCTTCATCAAATATTTTTCTCATCTCAGGAGACCCGTATCTATTATCAATTGGATGAATCATTAAGACACCATAGTCTATTCTTCTAATTAAAGTTTATTAAGTTTTTTGACATATTGGTTTGAAGGTAAGAAGATACCGAAAGATATTTGATTCAAAGATAATTCTATATCTTATGGATAATCTTACTGTTATAGGGCTGGCTGCAGCTTTTCTTACAACTGTCTCGTCATTGCCACAGGTCATTAAAACTATTAAGTTAAAGGAAACAAAAGATATCTCTTTTTGGATGTGGTCTTTTTTATCAGGAGGAATATTTTTGTGGTTAGTATATGGGATATTCAAAAACGACCTTCCAATTATCTTGGCAAACGGAATATCTTTAATTTTTGTATTAATTGTATTGGGATTGAAAATAAAGTATAAGTAGATTAATTTTTTGCAAGAGATTCTT
The DNA here is from genome assembly GCA_020854815.1 of Methanofastidiosum sp. Classification (NCBI taxonomy): domain Archaea; kingdom Methanobacteriati; phylum Methanobacteriota; class Candidatus Methanofastidiosia; order Candidatus Methanofastidiosales; family Candidatus Methanofastidiosaceae; genus Candidatus Methanofastidiosum; species Methanofastidiosum sp. The sequence continues at coordinate 7,678 of JAHKLW010000031.1, forward strand.
TTATCATTTCTTTTAATTCTGTCTTTTCATCAATTATTTTCCAGCCTTCGCCTAAATAAATTACGTTAACTAAGTTTTTTAAGAACGAAAGATTTGATTTGGGTTCGTTAAGATCGTATTTAGATACTAAATTTAGTATTTTTTCTAAAAAGGAAAAAGTAACTGGAAAATCTTCTTCAAGTATTTCCACGTAATCATTTTTTATTTCGTTAGAACAGTTCAAAATATCGTCGGCAAATAAAAGTGCAAACTCTGCCCATCGATCACCTAAGATTATCTCAGGACCTCTAGTTAGATTATTTAGATTGGATTTTGCTCTTGTATCAATCATTTTTTGCGGATTATGGCCTAACTCTCTCTGAAGTTTATAAAGGGGAGTATGTTGAGCAAGGGAGTTCATATTAATATCAATGCCAGTTTGTCTATTATATTTATTGACCAATCCTTTGAATCCTTTAATCATCAAAATCCAATGACCTATTTCATGTGTTATCAATAATGGATCAAACGATTTTATATTTTCAAGCCATATTGGTAAAACAATTTTTCCGTCAAACACACCTGGATATGCACTATTAAGTTCTCCAGGTATATGTTTCAATTCAGGATTATCCTTTCGATCTCCTATCATTACTTCAATGTTATAACCAAGTATTTCTTCAGATAATTTTCTCCATAAATCTAGAGTTTTTATAGTTGGCACATCTGCCATTTTTCTTATATAACTTTCAGGAAAGGGCTTCATTTAATCACCAAAAGCTTACTAATATTAATCATTATCGTGTCCTTTTATAATTTCAATTCCTTCTTTTATGAGAAATATAAAAATTAATATGCCTACAAGTGGATCGGCCTGCCAGAATCCGAACATATAATTCAATGTTAATCCGAAAAAAAGAGGTAAGGACAAGAAAGCACATGCAAGAGTTTCTTTTGAGTCTGCAATAAGAGCTTTGCTTCCGATCTTCTTGCCAATTTTATTTTTTTGAGAATACAACAATGGCATTATTAATAGCGATGCCAGTGCAATAATTATTCCTACCAATGAAGGATTTGGTTTTTCTACAAAGATTAATTTTCTGATTGATTCTATTAAGACGTAAAAACCTAGAATAAAAAAAGTAAATCCCACTAGCTTAGTTGCTTTTTTTTCTATGTCGAATTCTTCCTCCTCGCCTACAAAACCATGTTTATTTAATCTCCAAATTAATATAATTCCAGACAATGACTCAACTATACTGTCAAGCCCAAATCCTACTAAAGCAATGCTATTCGAAAGACTCCCAAAGATTATTGAAAAAAATGCTTCTATTATGTTATATATAACTGTAAAATATTCAAGAGACAATCCTTTCCTATACAAATCATCCATGATTTCTTTCATTTTCAAATCAATATAAAACTATCTAATGATATTTAGATGTCACAGTTTTACCTAAGGAACCAATTAAACGGGAGAATGAAGAGGGTTTGTAGTTAGGGGTATATTGATATCCTAAATCTACTATGCCCCTATCAAAGCTTTCAGTAGGAATTGTTGTTTTTCGATTTAATTTAAAAAAAGATGAAGTATTTGGGCCAGAATCTATGGCTTTACTTTGTTCGTCTAGATAATAAGGCCCATTCGGCCCGATTATGAATAACGGATCAAAAGCTAAGAAATCGTCTTCAGAGATCCCACAATTACTTTTTTCCCCATATAATAATAGTTTGAATTATTTCACCTTCGTTGTAAATATCATAATTATTGTTTAAAATAATATTATTTTTGAGTTCGATGTTGCCTTTATTAGATATTGCAAATCCTATTGCGTCTCCTTTCGAATCAACTGTATTGTTTATTAAGATGCCTTTAGAATTTCCAAAATGAAATAATATTCCGTTTATGTTATTACTAAAAAGATTATTTTTGGAGTATAGCTCTACTGGCCCAAATGTTTGAATGCCAGCGTTATTATTAAGAAACAATGAATTTTCGACTTCTAAATTGATAATACTCTCAGGAGAAAAAGAATATGCAGTTATGCCAGCAGAATTTGAAAAAATTGAGTCAAGTATCTTTTTATTTATTGATTTGTACTTAGAAGATTTATTCTCTATGGGTATTTTTCCAATCAGTATATTATAAGGTGGACAAATCAAGAGACATTATAGTATAGATAATTGCACGACAACAAATATTTAAAACAATTGACATATTACTAGATATGCAAGAAGCTTTATTTAGGATAGAAAGGACAGAGAAAGGCCTAAAAGTTACATACATAGGACTTCTTGTAAATATAATCTTATCAATATTAAAATTTATTGCAGGACTACTTGGTCAGAGTACTGCAATGATTGCAGATTCTATACATTCTATTTCAGATACTGCATCAGACATTGTAGTTCTGTTAGGCTTCCGATATGTGAAAAAACCGATAGATGATTCCCATAACTATGGTCATGGGAAAATAGAAACTTTGTCAACGGCAGTTGTGGGATTAATGCTTATAACAGTAGCTTTGTTTATCGTGTTCTCGGGTCTTGGAAAACTATCAAGATCTCTGCAGGGAGATATACTGGCTAGGCCAGAATCTATTGCATTATATGCTGCAATTATCTCTATTATAGTCAAAGAATCAATGTATAGATATACGGCAAAGGTAGGAAGAGAGATAAATAGTTCATTGATTATTGCAAATGCTTGGCATCACAGAACTGATGCTTTATCTTCAATAGGAACTATGATTGGTATCGGCGGCGCGATTTTTTTAGGAGAAAAATGGCGAATCTTGGATCCTATAGCTGCCATTTTTGTTAGTATATTAATCCTAAAAGTTGCAATTGAAATATTATGGGATAGTGTAAATGAGTTAATTGAAACTTCAGTGGCTGAAGAAAAGAAAAAAGAATTATTGGAATTAATTTCTAATGTAGGGGGAGTTAAAGATTTTCATAAATTGAGAATAAGGCATATAGGGCACTATTACTCTATGAGCATACATATTTTAGTTGAGAAATCTCTAAATATAGTTGAAGCACATCAAATCTCAGATACAATCGAAGCCAAAATAAGAGATTATCTAGGTCCAGAGACAATTATTACGATACATATTGAACCTCATCATAAAGATTAAATAATCTGGTATCGTATATTAATCGTGATTTGTAATTAACAAATCAGAGAGGCTGTTTAATGGTTGGAGGGGCTTCAGAATCTAGATTCTCTAGGATAAAAAAATTGAATTTCGATAGAGATAATTTTTCACCTAAAGAAATAATTTGCGTTGATGATTTCGAAGTTTTATCTAAGGTTCTTAAAGACGAATCGACCAGTGGTGAAAAATTGAAATTAATAAGGATAAAAAATAGAAAAATGAAGACCTAAATAGAAAAGTATATAATATTTAAATTGAAAATTATATGTATGGATAAAAATCGTATTATTAGTTTAATTGGTGGTATACTCCTAATTGTAGCTGCTTTTTTGCCATTCTCCTATTTTGTTGATGACATTTATTCAATCTTTCAGATAACGCTAGCAATACTTATGAATTTTACAGACAATTCAGTAATGCAGAATTTCTTACTTCAAATAAACCCGTCTTATGGTATGGGGGCAATGATATTGGCATTGATAGTTGCAGGATTTTTCTTGCTTACAATTGGTGGATTACTTGCAATCTTTAAAAGAGCCGGCGGTTCAGTAGCAGGCCCTGGAGGAATGGTAGTACTAACCATATCAGGTTTTCTTTATGCTGGTGATTTATTATTCGGATTGCTAGGAATTGGATTTTATTTAGGATGGGTTGGTGCTATTTTATGTATTATAGGTGGCGCCATTTCTTCTGATAAAGATAAAAGCAAAATCAATGTTTCTGTTAACCAACAACAAAATGTGACAACAACTGGAGCACCTCTAAGCTCAAATCAAAACAGAGAGAATTCTTCACCTCTATCGGATACTAAATTCTGTAACCAGTGTGGGTATCAAAATAAAAGAGATACTTCGTTTTGTGTTAATTGTGGAAATAGATTATAATATATCTTTTTATAATAAATTTTATTCTATTTTAAATTATTTCATATACGAATTTCGTATTATTATGACTAATTAAATTTGGTAAGGGAAACATTTATTAGTGATTAGCTTTACTTTTTAACATGCTTCCACATGGGAGTACGAAAACGGAGGTATTACAAATGAAAAGAATAGCGCAAATTAGCATTGTACTACTCTTAATATTGGCTGTGGTTGCAGCCAGTGGGTGTACTACTGGCCCAAAGAGTAGAAAACTCGTAGAAGAAGGTTATCTTACTATTGGTACTGAAGCTTTCTTTCCGCCCTTTGAGATAAGGAAGGCTGATGACAGTTTTTACGGTTTCGATATTGCATTGGGTGAGGCTCTTGCAAAAGAACTAGGATTGCAAGCTAAGTTTGTAGACACAGATTTTGCATCAATTATCGCTTCTCTAAATGCTGGAAAGTTTGATATTGCTATGTCAGCGATGACCATAACAGAAGAAAGAAAGAAGTCAATAAACTTCTCTGATTCATACTTTAAATCTGAATTGTGTTTAGCTGTTCCTACAGGAAGCTCTATTACAAGTGTAGATGAACTACTAAATGGAAAAATAATTGCAGTACAATTAGGAACAACCAGTGACTTTTACGTAACAGATGACCTAGACGTAGCAGAGCAATATATAAAAAGATATGCTCACGCACCAGATGCATTCCTAGATATGAAAAATGGTAATGTAGATGCAGTTATCAATGATTACCCTGTATCCAAACCTATTGTAGACAATGAACCTCAAAGCTACAAGATAGTTCAGACACAACTTACTGAAGAAGACTACGGTATAGCTGTTCCAAAAGACAATCCAGAACTACTTCAAAAAATAAATGCTGCACTGAAAAAACTAAGGGACGACGGTACATACGATAAGATCTATGACGAATACATAATAAACTGGAACCCAGATAACTAAAAAAAGGTGACCAAAGTGGTGGAAATAGGATTTCAATTTGATTTATTTGCAAGGATATTGCCCGAATTACTAAGAGGCGCATCAATAACTATTCAACTGACAGCTTTTTCCGTGGCTATTGGAACACTGATAGGGTTATTCATGGGAATAGCGAGGATATCTCGTTATAAAATTTTTCATATTCCCTCCACCCTGTATGTTGAAATCATAAGAGGAACACCACTTTTGGTCCAAATAATGATTGTTTATTATGGTTTGCCCTCGTTAGGATTAAATCTTGATCAATATACGTCTGGTATCTTGGCTTTATCCATAAATAGTGGAGCGTACATTGCAGAAATATTCAAAGCTGGAATTAAATCAATCAAAAAGGGCCAGACCGAAGCATCTATATCATTGGGTCTGAATTACATTCAAACGATGAGATATGTAATATTGCCACAAGCGACTAGAAATATACTTCCAGCTTTGGGAAATGAATTTATTGCATTATTAAAAGATTCTTCACTTGTATCAGTTATTGCAATTTCTGAACTATTAAGAAGAGGTATGATAGTATATTCAAGAACTTACGATGCCTGGACTCCTCTTTTAGGTGTTGCTTTAATTTATCTATGTATAACAATACCACTCTCAAGAGTAGTTAACTTTATTGAAAAGAGGTGGGAGATCCATGATTAAACGAAAAACAATTCGAAGAAAAAAATCAGAGCTAATGACTAATACATCTAACGGAAGTTCTATGATCAAAATAACACATGTGAAAAAATCCTTTGGGGATATAACTGTCTTAAAAGATATCAATCTTGAAATTAAGAAAGGTGAAGTCTTAGTTGTTCTTGGACCTTCAGGCTCTGGAAAAAGCACATTGATCCGATGTATTAACAGATTAGAGAAAATAGACGAAGGCGAAATTTTAGTAGACGGGGTGGATATTTACTCTCCCGATGTGGATGTTCACAAACTAAGAGCAAAAGTAGGCATGGTATTCCAACAGTTTAACTTGTTTCCTCATATGAGGGTAATAGATAACGTAATCCTCTCACCAACTCTTGTGAAAAATGTTCCAAAAAAGAAGGCACGAACAGAAGCAATGGAATTATTAAAAAAAGTGGGACTTGAAGACAAATATAATTCATATCCACATGAACTATCCGGTGGACAACAACAAAGAGTCGCAATTGCTAGGGCTCTCGCTATGAATCCTGAAATTATGTTATTTGATGAGGTAACATCAGCTTTAGATCCCGAACTCGTTAAAGGTGTTCTTGAAACTATGAAAGAACTTGCAAAAATGGGGATGACCATGATAGTTGTTACTCATGAAATGGGATTTGCAAAAGAAGTTGCAGATAGAGTTATTTTTATGGATGAGGGATATATCGTTGAAGAAAATAGACCAAAAGAGTTATTCGAAAATCCTCAGAATCCAAGAACTCAGGCATTTATCTCAAAGATACTATAATAAACTATAAATATTAATTTTTTTATTAATGTATTAATATGACAAAAAAAAATTTAATACTAACATTGACTTTAATTAGTTTGATATTGAGTTTAGGGTGCATAGGCCAAGGGTCTAATCTAAAAATAGAGAAGGATATAATTTACCAATACTCTACTATCGAAGCTCTTTTAGAAGGCATTTATGATGGCAACATGACTTTTGGAGAACTTAAAGCCCATGGAGACTATGGACTTGGAACGGTCAATGCCCTAGATGGGGAAATGATTCAAGTTGATGGTAAATTTTACCAAATAAAGATTGACGGGATAGCTTACCCGATTGAAGATAACGAAAAAACACCCTTTGCGATAGTGTCCTTTTTTGATCTGGATAAATCCGTTGAAATTAATGGCCCATTAAATTACGAGCAATTTACAGAATATCTTGATGAAAATCTACCAACAAATAATCTCTACTATATGGTAGTAGTAAGAGGTCATTTTGATTACATTAAGACTAGAAGCGTTCCTAGACAGCAATCACCTTATGTTCCCTTAGTCAAAGCGATTGAAGGACAAAAGACTTTTGAATTTACTAATGTCAAGGGAACACTAATAGGTTTTAGGATGCCTGAATACGTAGGAGATATGAACGTTCCAGGATATCACTTCCACTTTATTACCGAAGATAAAAAAGCTGGAGGTCATGTTTTAGAATTGATGATTCAAGACCAAGAAGCATATATTGATTATACCGATAACTTCTTTATGAAAGTCCCAGAAAATAAATTATTCTACAATTTGAATTCTGGGCAAGGTAATGAAGAAGATGTCCAAAAAGTCGAAAAAGGAAAATAAGAAACCTTAGTGGATATTATTTTTCTATTAATTCTCATTTTATATAAAAATATATAAATCCGAATATTTAATATTCATCATGGATGTAAAAGAAACCATAAATAAAAGAAGGGCATATAGATCTTTAGAGCCTGTAGATATAACCCCAGACATTATTAATTCACTAGCTGAAAGTGCTCAACTTTCACCTTCTTGTTTTAACAATCAACCGTGGAGATACGTATTCGTTACAGACCCCAAGAAACTCATTGAAATGCATTCTGCACTTTCCCGAGGGAATGATTGGGCCAAAGCTGCATCAATGATTATAGCTGTATTTTCTAAAAAAGAAAATGACTGTTTGATAAAAGATAGAGAGTACTATTTATTTGACACGGGTATGGCTACTGCATTTATAATATTGAGGGCAACTGAAATTGGATTAGTTGCACATCCAATCGCAGGATTTAGCCCGAAAAAAATAAGGGAGATCCTAGGAATACCTGATGAGATGAACGTGATTACTCTTGTTATAGTTGGAAAACACTCTTCCAATATGAATCCTTTAATGAATGAAGATCAGATAGAAGCTGAAAAGGAAAGGCCAGAAAGATTACAGGTTAATAAATTTGTTTTTATGAATAAATACCAAAGTCAATAAATAATTCAAGTAAACTTATATATATGCAAAAATATCGTTTAGATAATAGCAATAGTTTAATAAAATCTTAGATTTTTGAATTTACATAGTAGGAGGATAACAGATGAAAGATATTTCTATTGTTCTTTGCGGTGAAGCCGGCCAAGGTATAGAAACTATAGAAGACATTTTATCTAGAATACTTAAGATATCAAGATACAACATTTTTTCAGCGAGAGAGTATATGTCTAGGGTTAGGGGAGGTATAAATTCTACAGAAATACGTGTGTCTCCAAAACCCATAAGGGCTTACGTGGATAGAATTGATTTACTATTCGCTTTAAGTAATAAATCTCTAGATCATTTAAAAAATAGAATAACAGAAAATACAATAATTTTTGGAGATAAAGAAGTAATAGGCGATATCCAAAATATAGTCGACCTACCTTTATCGAAAACTTCTAAAAAATTAGGCGACAATTTATATTCAAATACCGTGACTGCGGGGGTAATTTGTGGATTACTAAATGTATCAGAATATGAGTTGCGTAATTTCATCTCAAAATATTTTGAAAAAAAAGGAGAGCAAATAATAAACAAGAATCTTGAAGCAATTAGTGAAGGATATGATCTGGCTAAAAGAATAATAGATTCTGGAGTCACTATAAAAGTTAAAAAAAGTGATGAATTATCAAGAGACTTAGGAAAAGATATTCTTATGTCAGGCAAAGATGCAGTTGCACTTGGATCTCTCGCAGGAGGGTGTAATCTTATTTCTGGTTATCCAATGTCACCTGCGACAGGAGTTCTTTCTTTTATGTCTGCAAATTCAAAAGACTTGGAAGTTATAGCCGAACAAGCTGAAGATGAAATTAGTGCAATTAACATGGCCATAGGGGCATGGTATGCAGGTGGAAGGGGAATGACCACAACTTCAGGTGGAGGATTTGCTTTAATGGAAGAAGGATTAAGCCTGGCTGGAATGTCTGAAACTCCTGTTGTTATTCATATAGGGCAGAGGCCAGGTCCCGCTACAGGACTCCCAACAAGGACGGAACAAGGAGATCTTGACCTATCACTTTATGCTGGCCATGGCGATTTTGCACGGGTTATATTATCTCCGGGAAGTATTGAAGATTGTTTTTATTTATCGAAATACGCTTTTTCCATAGCAGATAAGTTTCAGGTCCCTGTTTTTATACTCACAGACCAATATTTGTTAGATTGTCAATATAATATTCCATCTTTAGACTACAAGAAATATGGGATAAAGAAATATGTAATTAAAACTGAAAAAGATTACAAAAGGTATCAATTTACAACGACAAGTGTTTCACCTAGAGGAATTCCTGGATTTGGGGAAGGATTAATAGTCCAAACTGGGAATGAACATGACGAAACTGGCCATACAACTGAAAATGCTATTATCAGAAAAAAGATGGTTGAAAAAAGATTCAAAGAGAAGCTTAATCAACTAAAAAATGAAGTCATTTATCCCGAACTACTTGGTGGGAAAGCTTACAAGTTTCTCTTAATAGGGTGGGGATCTACTAAAAATATCGTAGAAGAGGCCTTAAAAGAATTAAAGGAACCAAGATTAGGATTCCTATATTTCAAACAAGTTTACCCCCTACCAAGAGAGATGATGGGGTACTTGATAAATGCTCAAAAAATTATTACTATTGAAAATAATGCTTCAGGACAATTTGCAAATCTTATTAAAAAAGAAACAGGTTTTGATATTAAGTACAGGATTTTAAAATATGACGGTAGACCATTTTCTGTTGAGGACGTTGTGACAAAAATAAGAGATATTTTGGAGGAATAAAATGGAAGCTAAAGATTTTGATATTCAAAATATTGATATTTCATGGTGCCCTGGATGCGGGAACTTTACTTTATTGAAAATACTAAAAGAAACATTTGCAGAGCTCCAAATAATACCGGAAAATCTTGCAGTGATTTCAGGAATTGGTCAATCGGCAAAAACCCCCCACTATTTCAAGAATAATACTTTTCATACATTACATGGCAGAGCTGTTCCCATAGCAACGGCGATAAAAGCAGTCAATCCAAATCTAACAGTAATTGCTGAAGGAGGAGACGGAGACATGTACGGCGAAGGGGGAAATCACATCCTTCATGCAATAAGAAGAAATCCAGATATAACAAATATTATTCACAATAACATGGTTTATGGCCTAACTAAAGGGCAAGCTTCACCTACTACAATGTTAGGAGTCAAAACTACACTACAAACTGATGGAGTCATGCTTGAGCCATTTAATCCCATAGCAGTTGCAATTGCATTAAATGCTTCTTTTGTTGCCCGTGCATTTGTCGGAGATATCGAGAAAACAAAAGAAATACTAAAAAAAGCTATTTTACATAAAGGATACGCAATAGTAGATATATTCCAGCAATGCCCTTCCTTTAATAAAATAAATACTTTTGAATGGTTTAAACAGAATACTTACTATCTTGAGGATAATCATGACCCTTCCAATAGAATCGAAGCCTTCAAGAGATCTATTGAAACAGAAAAGTTCCCGCTTGGCATTTTCTATATTAATAAAAGAAATACTTTTGAAGAAAATCATGAACTATATAAAGAGAATAAAGAACCTATATGCTTTAGAGAAAGGGAAGAAAATAAAATACAACAATTTATAGACTCAAAAATGCGTTGAATTATAAATAATTGACATAAGTCTTTTAAACTTACTTAATTCTCTCTTTTCAGGGTGATAAAATAGCTACAAAGAAAAAGAAGGATGTTACTGAGAAAAAGGTAACTAAAACTACAAATGCCGCTACAAAAAAATCAGTTAGTCCAAAGGCTGAGAAAAAAGTCGTCTCAGCAAAGAAAGAAAAATCATTCTTAAAGGAAAACAAGAAAATAGCGATTATTGGAGCAGTTGCAATAGTTTTAGTAATTGCCGCTATAGTCGCATTCTACTACACTCAAGAAAGTGACAAAAATAAAGTAGAAGAAGCAGTCAGATTACACATTGAATATTATAATACCAGAAACATTGATGCTTACTACGATCTAGTATCACAAAATTCCAAAGATAAATATGGAATCAAGTTAGAAGATATATCAAATCTCTTGAACAAAGCCGCATTTGATGGAACAAATATCACGATTGTAAACATAAGCCAGATAACAATTCAAGGAAACGACGCAGAAGCTAGAGGAGTAATCATTGCAAAGAACAATCAAGGATCTGAAACAAGATCATTCGTTGAACTATACAAAAAGGAAAACGGTGTATGGAAATACGAACAGAGAATGTGGCAAGATACAGCTACTTCACAGGTTCCTCAATAATATTTTTACCTTTTTCAGAAGGAACAATTTTTAATTTTGCATTTTTATATTCTTTTTTAATCTCTTTTCCATCATATAGTCTATCTAAAAAAAGAGCAAGTGCTGAGATTTCAGAATGTGGCTGATTTGTAACAGAAAGATTGTAACTAGATAGTTCGTAAATATCTTTTGGAACTTTCTCTGCCCCAACTACGATCATAATATCTTTATTTTCAATGAAAACTAAATTTTTAATTTCTCCAATCTTATCTTCGAAGGGAGTTCCATACATAGTCAGGTGCACGGAGATTCCTTTAAATTTTTTAAAAGCTTGTTTATAAGTTTCGAAATAAACAGAGAATTCTCCACCCCAACTCTTAGAAACACCATCTAGACTCTTTTTTATCTTCTCATCTTTTTCCCATATAGAAATTGAGTCTGCTCCAAAAGCTCTTGAAACTAATGCGACATGTGTAGTAATGCGATGATCCCTCTCGGGTCTGTGGCCAATTCTAAGAACTGTAATGCTCATTTTTTGATCATTGTAGAAGACATTTGTACACCAGGAACTCTTCTAATTGAGCTGGTGAGAATATCAAGTTCACCTAATTCTTTTATGTTGACTTTAACAATCATGTCATATTCGCCATAAAGTTCATGCACTTCAATAACGTTTTTCATATTTGAAATCTTTTCAGTTACATCCTCTTCTGTTCCAGGTTGTACAACACAAAGTATAAATGCTATCATTTTATCCCTTCTTTTTTAATGTCAACATATTTTTAAACTTTTTGCATGAGACTATCATTTGTCTATATTATTCCATAAAATTCGGGCTTTCTATCATTAAATATGTTATTTTTTGGATTAAGGTTTTTATCTCTAGCTTTGAGTGGATCTATTTCAACTTCATATATCTCCTGCTTATCTTCTGAAGCTCTAAAAATAATTTTGCCGTTGGGACCTACGATCTGGCTCTGTCCAATAAATTTTAATCCCCTTTCTTCGCCAACTCTATTTGATGTAATAGAGTAAACTCTGTTTTGGAGACATATTGTTTTCATCGCTTCTGGACAGTATGGCATGACTAAATTTGCTGGATGGCATAGTATGTCTGCGCCCATAAGGGACAAAGTTCTAGTAGACTCAGGAAAAAACCAATCAAAACAGATCATTGTACCAATCTTAATTCCATCTACTTCAAATATTTTAAATCCTAGATCTCCAGGGAGAAAATAATCTTTTTCATCGAAAAAAAGATGGATTTTTCTATATTTTCCCAAATATTCCCCTTTACTAACAACGGCCAGAGAATTATAAAATCCCTTTTCTGTTTTTTCAGATAATCCAAACACAATTGTTTTATCATTATCCTCAGCAAAATCTTTCAAAGTTTTTGTAGTGTAACCGTCCGGGATTTTTTCAGAAACTTCTAAGACTTCCTTTTTATTTTTAAAATTATAGCCAGTATTAAAAAGTTCGGGCAAAACTATCAATGACGCCTCGTTTTTCTCCATCAGTTTGATTGCATTGTCCACATTCTTTTTAACTTCAAGTAACCCTATATTCATCTGGATAAATCCTACTTTCATAAATATATTTTAGAATTAATAATTAAAAAGACTTTCTTCCAATGAAGACAATATATCGCCCAAATCTATTTAGCGCCGGTAGAAATGTCAATTTTGGATACAACGACCCAATTCTTTTTGTATAATCCTTGAATATGGCATCTATTTCCTTTTTTGAATAGTATCTTATCCTCACAGATATTTTCTTTCCACTAGCGTATACGGATAATTTTCCTTTCCTTTTTTTTATGGCCCTTAGGGGATTTTTTCCTTCTTTAATAGATTTAATTATCCAGGAGACATTATAGATATTGCCAACAGTAAATGCCAAATAACCATCTTTTTTTAAGCAGAAGTCCGAGGACTCTTTAAAATTTGAAATATTTGCATGATTCAAGGGGCCAAAAATCGATATAATATTATCGAAAGTATTCTCCTTAAATGGAAGTTTTTCCATGTCTGCTACTATGTAATAGTTTCCATTCTCGCCATTCTTTGCTTTTTTAACCATTTCATAAGATATGTCAGCGGAGATTACTTTGTGCCCTTTATTTTTCAATAATCTAGAATGATACCCTGTTCCACACCCAATATCCAAAGTCAGACCTAAAGGTAAATTTGAAAGAATCTTTTCTTCTTCCATTCTCATTTTTATATTTAAATTATCAGAATACCTTGAATCGTAGTCTTGAGAAAGGGAGTCATAAAAACGTCTCTTATCCATTTAATCCTATCCTGATATCTGTTTGAGTAAAGTCTTTATAGAAGTTTATCATAAAATTTTATAAACCAATCCGTTAGAAGCAGTAAAAGAGTTGCCATTATGAGAAAAATAGAATTTTTTTTATTACTAATCATAATTTCTTCGGCATGTGTACAATTTACTCCAAATCAAACAAATGAAAAAAATTATAGCGTTAAAGAGAATAGTATTATTTCGCCAAAAAAGTATTCAATAGATGAATCTAATATCCCCCTCACTTATTATGGAACTATTGATGGTGTTGAGCTTGGATACCAGATTGCACCGCACAATGTTGCCATGAAATCTTTAGAGGCTTTTTACCGATACCATGATACGGGAAATGAATCTTATCTCAATAGGGGATTATATCTAGCAGACTGGCTTATGGAGGATGCCGATTATAGGGGTAATGGGACTTTTGTAGTTTGGACATACGATTATCCTTGGCCTCCCTACAATCTTAATGAAGACTGGACTGGATCCCTAAATCAAGCGGCAATAATAAAAGCCCTTTCATTTGCACATTTATATTCTAAGGACGAAAAATACAAGCAAATGATTGACAAAAGTCTTAATGCTTTTGAAATTGAGGTTAAGGACGGCGGACTCAGGATGATTAGAGAAGACGAAGGCAAGTATTATGTGTGGTACCCAGAGTATGCAAAAGAAACTCCCCCCTATGTTCTTAATGGATTTATAACAGTGATTATTCGTTTGAGGGAGTATTATCTTATTTCAACTGATAAAAAAGCAGAGAGACTTTATCTTGAAGGTCTAGATTCTCTTGAACATTATTTGCCAGAATACGATGCAAGAAACAAAAAAAGTTACTACGATGCAATGGGGAATATAGCAAATGATCACTACCATGAAATGCATATTGCCCAATTAGATTCATTATACCAATATACCAAAAATCCAATGTTTAAAGAATATAAAGAAAAGTGGGAAAGAGGATAAATTCTAGTAACCTGAATCCTGTCTCTCTGTTGTTTCAAAAGTCGTTTGGTCCTTCTTCATAGTTTCAGATATCTTAATTGTTTCCTTTCTAATTTCTTCTAGCTCTGAGGAAATCATTTTTTCTTTTATTTTTTCTGGAGGTCCAATTTCTACTATGTTTCCTTCAAGTAAGAAGCAAGACCTGTCACAGGCATCGACAACAAAGTCTGAATCATGAGTTATTATAATGAAAGTTTGTTCTAGATATTCCCTTGATTTCCTTATTGCGTCTGCAATTTCTTTTGTCCCCCTTGGTTCGTCAAGAATAACGAGATTTGGTTCTTTTATCAAAATCTGTGCCAAAGCAACTGTATGCCTCTCACCTTCAGAAAGAGACTCAGGCGTTTTATAAATAATTTCTTCGATTTTATTTTTATTAAATCCGACTGCCTCTAGGACATCAGATACCTTTTTTGTTGCTAGTTCTAAGGGGAGCTTTAATCCAATTGACTCAGTTAAATTGTGGAAAACAGTTTTATTTGGATAGAGAGAGTATTCCTGGTGCAAAATTCCTATATAAGGTGCTGCCCTTATCCTACCTGAAGAGCCATCTTCTTTCATATTAATCCATTCGTCACCAATCCTAAGTTTAAATTCTCCTTCTTTAAAAGGAATTAGCCCCCCTATAATCTTAGAAACGGTAGTTTTCCCAGCCCCACTCTTACCCACAATACCAAATATCTCTTTCTCATTTACAGTAAGGGAGAAATTATCAACGGCTTTAATTACCCCCCTTGAGATAGAATAAAAGTATTTTTTTACATTGATTAGTGATATCATCTCTTTTCCAGTTTCTGTAAAAATCAATTTATCATCGTCTGAAGGGATTATACCTTTTACGATTAGTTTGAACGAATCTAATTCTTCAGTTATTTTTCCTTTGTCAAGAACTAATGTCCTCTCAGTAACTTTGCTAATTATGGAAGATTTTTGAGATGCAACTACTAGACTTTTACTATCATTTTTAAATATATTAATTAATGTCTTTTCAATAATATCCGAAGTAACAGGATCAAGAGTTTCTGTTGGCTCATCAGCAAACAATACCATTGGATCTAATGCGAGTTGCCTAGCTAATACAAGTCTTTGTTTCTCCCCTCCAGAAAGGTCTCTTGCAACATGAGTCATCCTATGTATCAAGTTAACTTTCTGAAGAATTTCAATTATTCTTGAATTGATTTCTTTTTCTGGTAATTGCATATCTATGAATACTTCGTACATGTTTTCAATTACAGATCTCTGCCCGAAAAGTGCAAAGGTTCTCTGGAACATTATTGCAGTTCTTCTCTTCAACACATTGAAAAATTCAGCATCTTTCCAAAAATTTATTTTTTTGGAGATGTATTCGGAATTACATTTAAGGCATTTTTTTCCTGTGTAGCTTGGGAGATTGATATATTTACATTTTGGGCAATATGAAACAAAGTAGTATACATTTCCTTTTGAAGGGGCGTAACCCTTTGTACCTCTTAAGATATTAAGTAATACTGATTTTCCGCTACCTGTAGGGCCATATAACCCCAAGGAATCTCCTTCTTTAATTGAAAAAGAAATATTTTCCAATATTACTACGTCGTCAACAATGAATGAAAGATTTTCAACTTGAATTAGATTATGCTTCATTTTAATCCCCAAGAATTATTATTAATTAAGCGACAGTCAATGAAAAGATTTTGATTCTGATAGAGATACAAAGTGTATAATCTTATTTTTTTGAAGTAAAAATAATGAGAAAAAACGTATAAATTATAGGAAAAAAATTGCTTAATAATTTTACTAAAATTACAGGTAAGCATAATTTTTTATCTAATCAAAAGAAATTAATGTTATGGATCAAATTGAAATCCTTCCAGCAAAATATGAAGATCATGACGAAATCCATGGATTATTAATACAATTATGGCCAGATAAAATAGTTGATAAAGAGAATATAAGAGATATTTTCCAAAAAGGATTAGAAAATAAGTCAAATAAATATCTCATTGCTAGAAATAAAAATGTCATTGTTGGATTTATCTCATTGAGTACTAAGAATAGTATGTGGCAAGAAGGAAATATTGGGCATATTGATGAATTGATAGTTGATAAAAACTTCAGGAAAATGGGAGTGGGATTACTACTATTGGATGCAATTACAAAGATTGCTAGAGAAAATGGTTGTAAGAGATTAGAGCTAGATTCTGCATTTCATCGCAAAGAAGCCCATATTTTCTATGAAAAAAATGGATTTGAGAATAGAGCTTTTATATTTTCAAAGTCATTGTCAAAATAAGAATGTTAACTTCTTTACTCAAAAATTAATCAATGTTTAGATAGATTTTAAATATATCTTAAATCTCTTTTATTATAGTTGAGGGATTTTGTGATATCTAAATCAGGTAAAGACTTTGACATAATATTAATTACGGCAGAATATTACGATGACCACCCATTGTCACCTTCAGGAGTTATCTCAAGAGTTCTAGAAAGTAAAGGTTACAAGATTGGAATTATAGAAAAACCCTTAACAAAAGAAGATTACCTAAAACTTGGATCACCGAAATTATTCTTTGCTGTTACTTCTGGATCCATAGATAGCATGCTCCATAATTATACGCCATTAAAAAAAAAGAGATCAGAAGACCCGCACTCTAACTTATCTTTGATGCCTGATAGGGCTTTGATAGTATACTGTAACAAGATTAGAGAGTACTTCAAGTCTGCAGTAATTGTCATAGGCGGAATAGAAGCTTCTATGAGGAGATTTGCCCATTATGATTACTGGAACAATGATATCCGAAGGAGCATTATCTTTGATACTCGAGCAAATATTTTAGTTTACGGGAACGGGGAAAAACAAATTCTTGAAATAGCAGAAAGATCAAGAAAAGGCATCGAACTTAAAGGGATTCCAGGGACGTGTATCATAAGTAAAATTTTAGAGGAAGGATTCGAGCTGCTTCCTTCGTTTGAAGAAGTAAAAGAAGATCCTCTAAAGTTTTGTAAAATGCAGAAACTACTTTCAAATAAGAAGAATTTAGCCCAGTTCTATGATAATAACTACCTTCTTCAATACTCTTATCCAGAATACACAACAGAAGATCTAGATTGGATATACTCACTACCATATTCAAGGAGACTTCACCCTAATTCTCTTTTAAAGATGGCAAAATTTTCAGTTGTTACCCATAGAGGGTGTATAGGTAATTGCAATTTTTGCTCACTTAAACTCCACCAGGGAGATAAAATTGTTTCAAGGAGTGAAGGTTCAATCTTAAAAGAAATAGAATCAATAACATCTCATCCAGATTTTAAAGGATATGTAGATGATCTTGGAGGTCCTTCTGCAAATATGTATGGAATGGATTGTGCAGATAAATGCAGCCAAGATTGTATTAACTGTAACAAATTAGACAGAAGCCATATGAAATTAATCTCGCTTTTAAAAAAAGCTAGAGGAATTAAAGGCGTTAAGAAAATATTTGTCAGAAGTGGTATAAGGTATGACCTTGCAATAGAAAGTAAGGAATATGTCAAAGATCTCTCGGAGCACCATATATCTGGCTGTCTTAAAATAGCACCTGAACATTTTTCTGAAAAAGTTTTGACACTTATGAATAAAGATAATTCAAGATTTGATGAATTTGTTTCATTCTTTGAGAGTATTAACAAAGATAAAAAACAGTATCTCAAGTATTATCTAATGATTTGCCACCCAGGTGATGATGAAAAAGAAATAATGAAATTAAAGGAAAAAATAAGTTACCTGTCGAACATTGAAAGCTTCCAGGTTTTTACACCGACACCCATGACAAATTCCACATGTATCTATTGGACCGGGATAGATCCAAATAGCATGAAAAGAGTTAACGTCATACATGACTACAAAACAAAAAAGAAATTAAAACGCATAATACTACAAGAAATAGATAACAAAAAATCTCGTAGTTAGATTTCTTACAATTCCTCATCAGTAAATTTTAAATATATTATTCGCCTATAGTAATAGAATAAAAATATCAAAAAGGAAGTTTTTATTAATGAGTGAAAAAACGATGGAAGGTTTTAGAGGAGAATTCCGGGAAATGCATGAAGCTGTCTGTTCTGAGTGTGGCAATATGACGAAAGTTCCATTTAAACCTGATGGGATAAGGCCAGTTTATTGTAAGGATTGCTATAAAAAAAGAAGGGCTAGAAAGTATTAATAACGTCTAATGAACTCAAATAAATATTCTTGTTAGGGTGTAAAATAAATAAGGATTAAAAGAAATCCCCAAGTGTCATCTGTTTATTTTTAGAATATTTTAAGTTTTCTTCTGTGTACCCAAATCCTTTAAGAATTCTCATAACTGCGGGCAATACTTGATTGTCAATATAATAGTCTGCATCGTACTTATACTCTGCATTTTTGAAAGATTCTACATCATAAGATCTATCCCTAACCATACCGTCCCCACTTTTTACAATAAATGATATCATTGAACCTGCTTTAACTTCCTCTCCTTTTTCTTTCATACGTTGTGCTACGATGACGTGAGGCCCTATTTGTTTGTAGCTTGATAGGGGCATTGTTAATTGAGTGTATATGATAAGTGAATCTAGAGGAGTTTTGCCTTCAATTAACTCTTGAGTAATTTTTCTAACAATTTCCGCTGCTTTTTCTGGTCCTTTGCCTTCCAATATAGTTCTTAAAACTTCCTCTTGTGTCTTCTTCGCGATATCGGCCCAATCTCTCCTTACAACTTCTAGGCCTTTAGTTGTAATATTGTTCTCTTTATCAATGATTGCGTATCTTTTCTTAGAAACAAAAAATCCACGTCTGTAATATCCTTGAAATTCCAGTTCCATGAAATCAGGGAGGATCGAGTTAACTTTGCCCCTAAAATATTTCGATTTTTCCATATCTTCGGATCCTAATCCTACAAATAAACTGTCAGTATCACCATAAAGAACATTCAATCCCATCTCTTCGGCAATTTTTATTGCTTTGTGGATATACTCTCTTCCCCATGAAGCGATGCTTGAAGCTGCTTCTTTTGAATACCATCTTGAACGGGGGTATCCCATATAGCCATAGAAAGAGTTAGCAAGAATTTTAAGAGCCCATTGTTGGGATTGATAGATAGTCTTTTCATTTTTATCAGAAGCTTCCTTTAATTTTTTCTTAATCTGTACCCTCCTTTCGATAAGCTCTTTCAGTATTTCAGGAATGAATCCTTTTTTATTAAGACAAAAATTAACTCCTTCTGGAGAGATATTATCGCAACAATCACAACCTATTGTATTTGGGTCTATATTATGTGCAATAATTATGGAGGGATATAGGGATCTAAAGTCAAAAACGGCTATGTGCTCGTGAAGTCCTTTTTTAGGGTCCAGAACAAATCCACCTTCATAAGTTTCAGATGACCTTTCAAGGTATTCACTACCTTTTGGTTTATTAGGAACAATTGTTTTTTCTTCAAATGCTCTTTTCATTAAAAGGTATTCAACCATATTAGAGGATGCCATTCGTGACATATCAAAAATATTCTGTCCCACTATCCTCGAGAGTTCTATTTCTAGAGGGCCTATAGCTGCCCCAATTTCCTTTGCTGCTATAGCATCCTCTTTATTGTATAATGCAACTTTTAAAAGTCCTTCTTGCGTTCCTTCTTCCCAAAACTGATCCATCTCAGCTAATTGAATTTTACTTTTCTCTTTGCCCAAAAAATTGAGGTACACATTTTCAAGAGTATATTTGTTTAAACTTAGTAATTTTCTACTTAGTGGATAAAGATCAATATGTACCATACCGGGGATCTTGCTACTGTCATTAATTCCTCTTCTATCAATTCTTATATCGTCAATTATGGGGTGGGTTATTTTTAGTTTTTTTGCCCTTTCATATATGTAGGGAAAATCAAATGTATCCCCGTTGTAAGTATAAATTATGTCAGGATTATACTCTAGAAGAATATCAAAAAATTTCTTTAACATAGATATCTCATTATCAACAATCTCGATATAATCTGCTGTGACATTTTTATAAGTAATTACCTTATCAAAATCATTAGTGGAAATACCAACCATGATGATAGGATCGTATTGGGCATCAGGTTTTGCCTTGCAGTATACTTCTATATCAAATGCTAGAACTTTAAGTGATAGATTTAGATTTCCTCCTATTTGGAAATTTTTTATAATAGGGATTTCTCCCTCTTTTTCAATTTCAAAATTGTAGTGTATTGCAGGGATAAGATTTTTATCAATAAGAAACCTTCTAGCAAAGGGAATGTCATATTCATAAATCTCTGTAATATCCTCTATTTCTTTTCTAAGATTGGGAACATCCGAGGGGTGATTAAAAATTACTTTTAGGACAGGCACTTTATTGCCAAAAATATATCTCTCTTCAATTATACATTTTTTAATAGTTAAGAATTTCCCATGTGATCCCTTACTTATTTCCTCAATTAGCTCCTTTTTAGATTCAATCTCTCTCTGATCGCACACTGCCCAAATATATGGCTCAAAGTCTTTATAGAACGCCTCAATTTTTGAATCATTCTTAAGAATTAATCTAACATATGCTTTTTCGTTGAACGTTTTGTAATCGGAATCTAAGACAAACATAAAAATAATTATTATTTTTAATATAAATATCTTATGACGATATAGCCCTAAGATATAATTGTTCAAAAATAATTAGGCCACTAGACAAAAGCAAAGTTTATAAATACTTTTTCTAAACAAACGCTAATGAAAAATTTAGAGGTATTAGTAATTGTAGCGATAATGTCACTTCCATTCTTCCTAATCAAAAAGGAGGATTTTACTACTTTTATTTATTGGACTGCTGTAACTGTTGGTTACTTATTCTATATTGTTTTTTCAACAAAAAGGTGGACAAATGAATAACATATTGATACTAATCGGTATTTACGCCATAATAGGTACGATTATTGCTTTGTATTTCAAAGGTGCCAAGACACAAGAAAGTTTCTTTATTGGAGATAGGAATATTAGCGGAGTTGTTTCAGCACTTACCTATGCTGCAACCACTTATTCTGCTTTTATGATGGTCGGGCTAGTCGGACTATCATATGCAACTGGGGTTGGAGCTTTAGGATTTGAATTAACTTATCTAGTTGGAACGCTATTCTTTTTATCATATTATGGTCCGAAGATATGGAGAATTGCTAAGGAAAAAGGAGTTGTGTCTCCATCTGGCTTACTCGAAAAAAGATATGGCCCAAAAACAGCTAAGATAGCAGCCACTATATCTTTATTAGCTTTAATACCCTACACATCAGTTCAATTAACAGGGGTTGCCCTAATACTTGAAACTAATGCAAATTTGAGTTTTGCCACAGGTATTTTAATTGTTGGAATTCTTATTGCCTTGTGGGCATTTCTAGGTGGATTGAGAGGAGTTGCGTTGAATGATTCAATCCAAGGGATTTTGATGATAGTAGTTTCTATATTTGCCCTAATTTGGGTAGCTTACAGATTTGATTTTTCAGCAATTTCCTCAATGGGAGAGTTGATGTATGTTCCTAATGCTATTTGGACCCCAAAATTTTTCTTAGGATTAACTGTACCTTGGTTTTTCTTTGCATTAACTAACCCACAAGTATTGCAAAGATTATTTATTCCAAAGGATTTATCTGCTTTAAGAAAGATGATTGTATATTTTGGATTATTTGGCGTAGTTTACACAGTTATTGTTAGTTTTATTGGTATCCAACTTAGGATTCTTACATTTCAAGGATTATTTCCAGTTGTTCAATACAGGGATAATGTAACACCGACTTTACTTTCGCTTATGCCTGAATGGCTATCTCTTTTATTGGCTTTTAGCATAATGGCCGCTGCAATAACTACTGCAAATTCAATAGTCCTCACTCTTTCTTCAATGGTTTCAAGAGACATTGTAAAAGAAAAGGGAATTTTTTACGGAAGACTCTCAATTATTATTATGACCATATTTATTGGGCTTTTTGCAGCAAAGAAGATAAGTTACATAGTTGAATTGTCTGTTTTATCTTCAACCATATTACTTTGCTTATTGCCACTAATCTTTGGATTATTCCACTATAATATTGGAAAGGATTTAACAGGTTCTGTGACAATAGTAGGAGGATTTTTGATGGCAGTCTTACTTACCTTCTTTAAAATATCCTTAATTGGTCTTCCCACAGCTATAACAACGCTAATATTTTGTTTTGGGCTGTTCTTTGTTATGGGAACGCTAGAATCAAAGTATATTGATAAACAAAAATAATATAAAAATTATAATGGAGTTAATCGAGTAGTCTTTTCTGCCCTTCTAATTTTTGGATTGAGGCAATATTTTGACTTGACTCGAGGCATCCCGAATAGTTTCCATCTTTATCTCTTAGGGCATAGTATTCAATCATTACCTTTTCCTCTTCGCCATTTTTCCCAATAGGTATGTCAATCCAAAATCTTGCCTTATCGCATATACCTTCTTTCATTTCTCCAATTATTTGCTCAACTTTGTCAAGACTCCTTTCAGGATGGCACTGTCTAACATCTCTTCCTAGGGCAGCTTCTGGCCTTTTAAAAATTCTTGTCTCATGTTTATTCCAAGCTAATACTTTATCATCTTCATCAAGGACCGAAAATTCAAGTGGAAGGGTCTCAAGAATTGCTTCAAGTATTTTACCTTCAATTTTTCCAATCATTTTATCGCTCTTATAATCTTATTAAAGTAATTTTGTTTGCTCAGTCGGTCTTGGAATCTTAACTACAAGAAAACGAAATACTTTATCACTTTGATTCATTAATCTGTGTGGAATCTTTGCAGGGCTCTCAATTAGTGAATCAGGACTTACTTCTTCCTTCTCATCCCCAATTTCTACGATTCCTTTTCCTTCAAGTACATAGAAGAATACATCGACAGGAGTTATGTGTTTTAAAAGGGCCTCCCCTGGTTTTAGTGTTATATGCATTGTCTGTGCTTTTTCAGAATCATATAACTTTCTAACATCCACTTTATGTGGGGTTTCAACTATCTTTTGTTCACTTACTTTAACTATTTTCATTTGATCACCTTTATATTTTTATAGAATCAAATTTACAGATTTTTTCACACTCATAGCATAAAATGCATTTGCTACCTATTACATCAAATTTTTCATTATTTAATTCTATTGCTTCTGTAGGGCATGCTTTTTTACATAAATTACAGTTTGTGCATGAAAGATTATCTATATTGGGCATTAATGGCCTCTTTATCGAAGGTAATCTCATTATTAATCCAAATGGACATAAATAGTTGTGCCATAAGTCAGAAGTAAATAATGCAAGTATAGGAAATGCAACAATTAGAAATGGAATTTTAATTGGGAGTACTAGGCCGGAGATTTTTAATAATATCAAAGCTAGCAATATTGCTGAAATTGGGTAATAAACAAAGCCTTTCTTAAAAGTGGTAGGTGTTTTGATTTTTTTGAGATTTAATTTATTAAGTATGTATCTCCATCCTTTATCAAATGCGTGGAAGGGACAAAAATAACCACAGAATAGCTTCCCAAATATTAATGAAGATAAAGAAAATCCTAGCATCCACAAGAGCAAAATAGATTCTTTTTTATTTTTAATAAATACTACAAAAGCCACTATAGAAATAGCTAAAGTCAAAACTTGAATAATTCGTCTTTTGTTCATATTTTTCGAGATTTTCATTTAAAATATAAATATTTCCACAACTTTAATATATGAAAAGTATTATTTCATACTATGGAAATTGAAGAACAGCTAATGAGAGTTGGATTAACAGAATATGAATCAAAGGTACTCTTATCTATAATTAAAAATAGTGAATCTTCGGCAAAAGATATTTCCATAGATTCAGGCGTACCCTACTCGAGAATTTACGACACCATAAATGACTTACTAAAAAAAGAGTGGATAAAGAAAAAAGAAGGAAGGCCTTCACTATTCATTTTAGGCGATATTAATGAAAGGATGGATGAATACGTTAATGAGAATAAAAAAATAGCAGAAATGATTAAACTTAATTTAGAGAATCTCTCAGATAAAAATAGATATGAACTTTTACCAACAATAAATGTTGAAAGAAATTGGAATAATTTTTATAAGAAATTAGAAGAGTTGAGCAATGGCTCGAAAGAATTAACTTGTGTTTTTGGATTTTTTAATTCAATTGCTTTTGAGAAAATCAATTTGATATTAAAAAGCAAATATTTTCCAAAAAATCTATTTGTTAAAAGTGAAATACTAAATAAAGAACTAATTAAAGAATTAAAAAACATATCTCCCCTATACAATATCAGAGTACTACCATTTACGCCAAAAGTATTGTTATTTCTTTTTAATGGAAAGGACATACTTATCGTTCTCCCTCATTTGTCTGAAAATATTAATTCTGAAGGAGGAGATATAAAATTTCTTGAGATTAGAAACTTTGAAATAGGTAAAATACTAGATAAGATGATACAGATAGCATTGATAGAATCATTGCCATTGAAAGATGTGCAAAACTTGAATTCTTAAAAAGTGAGATTGAATTTTTATGAAAAAAATTTATGAAAAAATACTTTATGAAGGAAATTGGCTTCAATTAAAGGAAACTCTTTATAATAACAATGGAAATGAAGTTAAATGGGAAACAGTCGATAGAAAAACATCTAAGATAACAGTCGTTATTGTTGCTAAATTGATTCCTTCTGAAAAGTATATATTAATCAAACAATATAGGATATCAATTAATAATTACATCATAGGCTTCCCAGCAGGAGTTTCCGAAGGAAAAGAGTTAGAATCGGATATAAAAAAAGAATTAAAAGAAGAAACTGGATACGTAGGAGAAATTATCTCTATTAGCCCTCCTTTAAAATCAAACCCAGGGCTGACTGATGAAACAGTTAGAATAGCTACCGTTCTAATTGATGAAAATATAAAAGAAAATATTAAACCTAGACAGGAACTTGAACCATCTGAAGAAATCGAGGTAATATTAATAAAAAAAGAGGAAATTAGAAAATTTATTGAAGGTCAAATAGAAATTGGAACAGATATAGGTGTCGGAATTTGGTATACTTTCAATTTGTTAAACTTATTCTAGTAACAAATTTTTTATACTCTTAAAAATATATTTACTTGGTGTTCAATATGAAAATTGAATATTTGGGCCACTCGGCTTTTAGAATAACGGGTTCAAAAACTATAATAGTTGATCCTTTTCTAAATAAAAATCCGAGAGCTTGTTTAAAAGCAAGCGATATTAGAAATGCAGATATTGTTTTAGCAACTCACGGTCACGGAGACCACCTTGGGGATTCCATAGAGATATGTAAGAATACTGGTGCAGTATTTGTAGCTATACATGAAATAACGCTTTATGCTCAAGAAAATGGGATTACAAAGACTGAAGGAATGAACATGGGGGGCACTATTGAAATCGAGGGTATAAAAATAACTGCAGTAAGAGCAGATCATTCCAGCTGTATTAATGTAACAGATAAAGGAGGATATTCTGGAGGCAATCCCATTGGTTTTGTCGTAAGGGATGGAAATAAAGCATTCTACCATGCAGGAGATACGGGACTTTTTAAAGATATGAAGATAATTGGTGAGCTTTACAAACCTGACGTTTCCCTACTTCCAATAGGATCTAGATACACTATGGGGCCAATAGAAGCTGCTTATGCAGCCAAATATTTAAAATCAAAGATTATTGTTCCAATGCATTATAATACAACACCTCTAATAAGACAAAATCCTAGTGAACTGAAGATGCTTGTTAAAGAGCTTGAATTAGATGCAGAGGTGAAGATATTAGAACCCGGGGACTACTTTGAAATTTAAAGATAAATTATTTTCTCCCTATATTTTTCTCATTGGTTTTATTATATTTTGTGTAATAGGACTAATGGGAAAAAATTACTTTGTTGATTATTATAAACCAGGGATTTCATTCTATACTGTTTCATATATCTTCTTAATTATTTCAGCTTTTATTGTTGGAAGTAAAATTAATCTCGATATAAACGAAAATTATTTGTCAGGCATAATCTTATTTCTTGTAGTATTTTTTACTTTCAAAAGATTTGGATATTATTCTATTGTTTTATCCTTGCTAGCCCTAATGATTCTTATTATGGTTAAGAAAAATTATTTTTCTATTTACTACAAAGAAATATACGTTCTAGGATTGTTATTATGTTTTTTGAATATATTAATTTTGGGTAAGCTTCCACTATTAAATCCAGAAATTAGAGAATTAGCCCTTACACCTTTGTTTGTTCTTGGATACTCTTTTGTGTTAGTGTCAAATAACTTTGGAATCTTAAAAAGTAAATATCCTTATTTTCTAATATTTCCAATTCTTTCATTATTATTATTTGTTCTATATGGATTTAGGACTTATATTATCCTTATAATTATTTCAACTATGATAACTTTTTACCAGTTAGGCAAAAAACAAAAAACATTGTATTTTGGTTTAGCCGGTTCAATAATAACTATCGTACTAGGTTATATCACAGTATTATTACTTCCCCAAAATTGGAAACTAAATCCTTTCGAATTATTATGGTACAGAGTCACATTTACATTCGATGTTTTTGACAAAATATGCACTACAATAGGATTCAAGTTATTTGGTAATTATTCATTATTGACAGAAACTACAACTGGGTATATAATTAGTCAAGAAATACTAAATTATTCTCACAACATTACTTCAACTATATTTGGTCCAGCGATTTTTGATGGCGGGATTATTGAAGTAATGATATTTACTTTATTTGTATCAATATCGCTATTTAAGTTATATAAGAAGACACAAACTAATACCTTATTAATACCTTATTACAGTCTAATATTGTCAATATTTATAGTTTCAATAGAAATAAGCCCTTATCCATTAATTTTACTTCTAATTCCACTCTCAATTTATATTTCCAGTTTAGATTTATCTAGTGAACAATTATGAGTTTGTCTCCTTTTTGCAACTTATCTTCTGTATTTGGATTTCTTATAATTTTGTCATCTCTGACAATTGCAAATACTTCGTCCCCTACATAATTAACAGTTTTTCCATAAAGGTCTTCCTTTAATGCAACCATGCAAATATTTTCATTATTAGAGAGGAATATTCTATCAATAAATGTCAGGAAATCAGGAATATTGACGGCATATGCAAGTATTTTTCCAGTAACTACTTGAGGGGATACAACCTGATTCACTCCAATTTTGTAGAGTTTATCCATATTCTCTAGATTGGCAGAAGTGGAAATAATCCTTATTTTATCGTTCATTGATTTTGCAGTAATTGCAGTAAACACGTTATCGGAATCTTCATTTAAAGCTGTGATTATAATTTTGGCTTTTTCAATTCCTGCTTTTCTTAAAATATCTTCTTTTCGGGCATCCCCTAGCACAACATTATAATCTGTTGTTTCAGAAATCATTTTTGTTAAATTTTCATTAATCTCTACAATGACAAATTTTGAATTCATCTCTTTTAGCTCTGAAACAATTACTCTTCCAATTCTGCCGTAACCACATATTATAATATGACCTTCAATTTCTTCCATTCTTTCAATACCCAATACCTCTTCTATTTTTTGAAAGAGTACGTTTTCAATTTATTTAAAACTGTTAAAGCTGAAACTTTAGAAGAATCGATAGAAATTCTGCTATCAGAGCCCATTAAAATGGGGGATATGAAAAATTTTTATCGGATAAGTAAAAAGCGACTTGTTTCAAGAGAAACATTAAAATGCAGCAGTTGTGAGTACGAAGGCCATTTTGGGATACTACATATTGATATGGACAAATTTCCGGAAAGAAAAGGAAATATAGTTACCATATATATGTGTCCAAAATGTCTTTCACTTGAAAGAATATACTAATGTGACTGCGACCTTAATAGATTTGAGTTCAGAACTCAAAATCCTCATCATAGCTTAATGCTCAGAAGGGGTCGCTCATCATCATAATGGATATTTCCGACAGACTTTTAAACTTTTTTTTTGACTTCTTTTTATGGGAGAACATATAATTGAAGCCCTTGGCAAATCAAAGGTAGTTATAAGGGATGGAAAAGTTGTAAGTGTTGAAGATCCTATTATAGATTATTGCCCACTTTTTGATAAATATAGGGGGATAAAAAAATTAACTAAAGAATCCATAAAAGAAAATATTGAATTTAGAATTAAAGATTTTGGCATGTGCACTGAAGAGAGAAAA
Organism: Methanofastidiosum sp.; assembly: GCA_020854815.1. Classification (NCBI taxonomy): domain Archaea; kingdom Methanobacteriati; phylum Methanobacteriota; class Candidatus Methanofastidiosia; order Candidatus Methanofastidiosales; family Candidatus Methanofastidiosaceae; genus Candidatus Methanofastidiosum; species Methanofastidiosum sp. The sequence continues at coordinate 36,411 of JAHKLW010000031.1, forward strand.
TTCCCTTCACAGGATTTTTTGTCCATAGGTGCAAGTGAGATTATGTCTACTTTATTAAAAAAAGGATTGTTGGATGCAGTCGTTATTGTGGGAGACGGCTGTGGGACCGTCATTTTAACAGAGTCCGAAAAAGTTGAGGGCATAGCCGGAAGGATATCAGGCGTTATTAAAACAAATCCTATTGATAGCGTAATCACTTTTGTAGGTAAATCTAATGTATTGAATCCTGAAGACTCTGAGATAAATCAAATTGAAGGGTTAAAAATGGCAATATCCAAAGGTTACAAGAATATTGCTGTTACCATATCAAACGCTAAAGAATTGCCCGAAATAAGAAAAATTGAAAAGAATAATTCTTGCGATGTTCTAGTTTTTGGAGTTCACACAACAGGCTCCTCGAGAGAAGATGCGATTATATTTATGGAACTAGGAGACATAATAACTGCATGCATGTCTAAAGAAATAAAAGAAGTTGGCGATAAACAGAATATTTACAAAACTAAGACAAAAATCCCCATTTATGCGCCTAGTGAAAAGGGAAAAAAAGCTATTGAAATAAGGTTAAAAGAAATTGAAAAGAAAGATTAGACAAATACTATTCAAGATAAGCTTTGTGTATTGCTCTTATTGCTTTGTATCCTTCTTCTTTAGATACCACAAAAGATATTGAAACTTCAGAAGATCCTTGAGAAATCATAAGTATATTGACTTTATCATTTGCAATTGCAGTAAATAATCTTCCAGCAGTTCCTACTGCGCCTTTCATTCCCTTACCCACTACACTTATGATGTTCACTCCTCTTATATGTGAAATATCCTTTACTAAATCTTTTGTAGGAAATGCTTCCCTCAAAGCTTTTTCAGATTTTTCTGTATCTTTTTCAGAGATTACAAACGATATATTTGCTTCGGAGGATCCCTGAGAAATCATATAGACATTAATATTGTGGTCCCCTAATGCTTTGAATACTTTTGCAGCAACTCCTGGAACTCCAATCATTCCGGCGCCAGAAACATAAACTATTGCTGCATTTTCAATTATGCTTATAGCCTTTACAACTTTGTGATTAGCTTTTGTATCTCTAAGTATTAAAGTACCTGAAGAGTTGGACATGCTGTTTTTTACTCTGACTGGAATATTTTTGGATACTGCTGGTTCTATGGTTCGGGGATGTAATACTTTTGCACCAAAATAGGCCAGTTCCATTGCTTCAAGATATGACATTTCAGGAATTGTGTATGCTTTGTTACATATTTTTGGATTTGTAGTCATTATTCCATCTACATCAGTCATTATCCATATTTCGTCAGCCCCAATCCCTGCTCCGATTATTGATGCAGTGTAATCAGAACCACCTCTGCCCAGAGTGGTGATATCTCCATCCTTACTTTTAGCGATGAATCCAGTGATTACTGGAATCATGCCCTTTTTTAGTAAGGGTATTATAGTATCTGATGTTTTTTTGTAGCTCTCGTTAAATAATACCGCTGCTTCTCCAAATTTATTGTCAGTTACAATCAAGGAAAAGGCATCTATTTTATCTGATAAAACACCTTGCGCTTCAATTGTTTTTGACAATATTAAACTCGAGAGTCTTTCTCCAAAAGATACTATTCTGTCTTTTGATCTTAAAGAAAGTTCTCCTAAATAATGGACCCCTATCAAACTTTTTTCTAAATCAACTAAAAGAGTATTAATCCCTTCTTTAGTAACTTCTAATAATTCATCATTTTTAATGTTTTTACAAGAGTCAAAATGCTTAGACCTGAGTTCATTTAAAACGGGGACAATATCTTCTCCCTTAAGAGATTTATCAGCAGCCCCAAGAAGCATGTCAGTAACGCCAGACATTGCAGAAACTACAACTACCACTTCATTTCCTTTATTATATGCATCAATAGCTATATTCGCAGTGTTAAGGAATCTATCGGCATTGCCAACAGATGTTCCGCCGTATTTCATCACAATTCTCATCAAAGACCCCCAAATACGTAATTTAAGCTCAAAATCTACTTAAAAGACTTTCTAAAAAAGAAATTTCCTTTCTCTTCCAGATATCTTTTTTAAATAGTCAATAGATTCTTTATAAAAAGGGAATTTCTCTTCCTCTTTTTTAAATTGTCCTGTATGTATTTTCCTTCTGCCCCTCTTATAAATGAATCCAAATTTAATATGCAACATCTCATGGTACATTATATACTCAACTACAAATCTAGGCGTTCTCTTATCATCTAAAAGACTTGAAACTACTATCTCATTTTTAGAACGGTCGTATCTTCCAAAAATTCGATAAGCCCTTCTTTTAGACCACCTTAATGAAGGCTTAGATATTTCGTTAGAAAAGAAATTATTATTAATTCTAAGAAATATTTCGTCTAGGTCAAAATAACTTCCAACTGGATCATGTATTCCATTTATAATATCAAAAGGTTCATTTATTATGAGGTTGTGGATGTAATCATTATATGTTCTTTTGTATCTTGGGGCCACCCTAATCCCTTTAATCTTAGATAGAAGAATATATGCAAGAGATTCTTTTACTTCCTGAGGTGCCTCCCTCAATTTATCTGAAACTCTTACATATAAAATACCTTTTTTCACCCTAGCTGTATTCTTTATACTTTTATAAGAATAATACTCTGAAACTACCTTATATCTAAATCCAAGATTAATCGATACATTAGAAATTATTTGAGTTAATTTAACATCCATTGGACAAATTTCTAATGTTGTCTTATAAAGATTTTTGGGAAAACATTTATAATATGGTTACGTTGTTTGTTCGTGGTTAATTGTACTTCCCAATAATTCTGAATACAGAAAAAAAAGTTTTAATTATCGGTGCAGGCAATGTATCCTTAAGAAAAACAAAAAAACTTCTAGAATTTACAGATAAAATCAAAGTTGTTTCGTCAGAATTTCACAAAGACTTTGATAATTTAAATATAGAAAAATTAAAAATGGAAATAAATGAAGAAAATTTTCCTACACTCCTAAACGAAGAAATCTGTTTTGTTATACTATCATTAAATAACAAGGAACTGAATAAAAATCTCTGTAAAATATGCAAGAACTATAATATAATGGCAAATGTAGTCGACAATAAAGACATATCAGATATAATCTTTCCAGCGGTCATAGAAAGAGAAAATCTACTTGTGGCAATATCCACCAAAGGCGAATGCCCTTACTATTCCAAAAAACTTAAAGAAGAATTAACTGAATTTATCGATAGAAAGGAAAGGGAAGCAAAAATCTTGATTAATGCTAGAAAAAAAGGAGAAATCCTTGATGAGACCTATGGAAGGATAAAGAGGGGAGTATAGATGTTCCTACTAAACTTTAAAATTACTTATCAAAATGCGCCCGTACATGTAAGGGAAAAATTCTCCTTTTCAAAAAAGCATAGAAATGAACTTATGCGACAAATATGCTGTGAAACTGGAGTAAAAGGATGTGTCATATTAAATACATGTAACAGAACAGAAATATATGCTGTAGCGGACAGAGGAGAATCTATAGAAGGAATCATACTCCTTTTAAAAGACATAAGCCAAGATGTTGAGAATTATTTAGAAGTTTCTAGTGGAAATGAAGCAATAAGGCATTTGTTTAGAGTTTCTTCAGGCTTAGAATCACTAATAATAGGCGAAAATCAGATTCTATCCCAAGTTAAAAATAATTATTTTGAATGTAAGAGTGAATGTTCAACAGATTCTTTATTAGATATTATCTTTAATCAGGCGATAAGAGTAGGAAAACTTGTAAGAACAGATACAGATATTTCTAAAGGAGGGGTTTCAGTTGGCAGTGCGGCTGTTAAACTTGCCGAAGAAATATTTGGATCCTTAATTGATAAAAGAATATTAATCGTTGGAGCAGGAGAAATGAGTTGTCTTATTGCAAAGTCGCTTTCATCAAAAGGTGTTGAAGGGGTTTATGTTTCTAATAGAAATTATGAAACAGCGAAAAATATTGCAGAAACAATTGGAGGCCAAGCATTAAAATTTGACTATTTAATTGATCACATTAAAGTTTCAGATCTTGTTATAACTGCAACTTCTGCACCTCACACAATAATTCATGCAAGCGACATTAAAGAAATAATAAAAGAAAGAAATAAAGATCTTGTAATTATTGACATTGCGATACCAAAAGATGTGGATGAATTGGTCGGAGAAATTGAAGGTGTCCACTTATATAATATTGATTCCCTTTCGGAGATAGCAAAAGAGAATATGGAAATAAGAAGAGAAGAAGCGGAAAAGGCCTCATTATTAGTAGAAGAAGAGTTAAACAAACTTGAAACTAATCTCAAGGGGATGTTTGTAGAGCCATATATAGCAGATGTCTGGATGAAAGCCGAGTATATAAGAAAAACAGAAGTGGATAGGGCTATAAAGATGCTAAAAATCAATGATGAAAAAGATATAATGATTATAGAAGATCTGACAAAGGCCATCGTTTCTAAGGTACTCCACAAACCAGTCAGAGATTTAAGAGAAAAGGTATACAATAAATTGGAGGCGGTAGAATCTTCCCAGAAGTTAGATTGAGAAGGCTAAGAAAAAATGAAAAATTGAGAGAACTACTTAAAGAACACGATGTAAATTCAAGTGACCTAATTTATCCCATATTTGTTCATGAAAAAAATATACTAGAAGAGATACCTTCTATGCCCGGCCAATTTAGATATCCTGTATCAGAATTAGAATCCATAACAAAAAAAGTTGAAGATCTTGGAATTCCAGGAGTCTTACTCTTTGGTATGCCCGAAAAAAAAGATGACTTTGGGAGTGAAGCATATAGCGATAAAGGAATCGTTCAAAAGGCTATAAGGGCAATAAAAGAAAAAACAGACCTTCTTATACTAACTGATATTTGTCTTTGTCAATACACTTCACATGGCCACTGTGGAGTAGTTTGTGACGGAACTATAAAAAATGATGATACACTTAAATTATTGTCAAAAACTGCACTTTCTCATGCAAAAGCAGGGGCAGATATAGTAGCCCCATCTGACATGATGGATGGAAGAGTAAAAGCAATAAGAACAGAATTGGATAAAAATTCTTTTGAAGATATTTTGATTATGTCCTATGCTGCAAAGTTCTTATCCTCATTTTACGGCCCTTTTAGAGAAGCTGCACATTCCGCACCTGTATTTGGAGACCGAAGAACATACCAAATGGAGCCTGCAAATATATTGGAAGCTTTGAGGGAAGTTGAGCTTGATATTAAAGAAGGTGCAGATATTATTATGGTGAAGCCTGCACTGCCTTATCTTGATGTTATCTATAGGGTGAAAGAAAGATTCGAAATGCCAACTGCGGCATATAATGTTAGTGGAGAATATTCAATGATAAAAGCCGCTTCAAAAATGGGCTGGATAGACGAAAATAAAGTAATCAAAGAACTACTTTTAGGAATAAAGCGTGCTGGAGCTGATTTAATAATATCGTACTTTGCATTGGAGTACGCATCCTTATGAATAGTTATGAACTATACAAAATTTTAAGAAATCATTTTGGCGAAGTCGGCAGTTGGTGGCCCAAAGATGGGCCTTTTGAAGTCATTATTGGTGCCATCTTAACTCAACAATCTACTTGGACAAATGTAGAAAAGGCATTGCGAAATCTAAAAGAAGCAAATGTTCTTACACCAGAGGGCATAGTATCACTACCTTTGAATGCCCTAAAAGAACTGATTAAACCTAGTGGTTTTTTTAATCAAAAGGCAGATAGGCTTAGAAAAGTTTCTGAATATCTAATTGAAAAATATAATGGAAATCTTGATTTATTATTTGCCAAAGATAGAGAAAATCTAAGAAAAGAACTATTAGAATTAAAAGGAATAGGTAAAGAAACTGCCGATAGCATTATTCTTTATGCTGCTGAAAAAAATGAATTTGTTGTAGATGCATATACAAAGAGAATATATTCAAGATTAGAGATTATTAAAGAAGAAATTGAATATGATAATCTAAAGAATCATATAATAAGAGAGATCCCTGGAGAAGTACTACTCTACCAGGAGTTTCATGGCCTCATAGTACTATTGGGAAAGAACATATGTAGGAAAAAAAATCCAAATTGCAAAGAATGTCCACTTAGTTCAAAATGTAGATTTGTTAAATAGAAAATATTAACTATTCTTAAGGGCTTTTTTGTATATACTTTTTGCACTTTCAGAGAATCTTTTTGCATCTTCTGTTCTACCTTGAGATTCATACATCTCAGCAAGATTTAACATTGCCATTGCTACATCAGGATTATTACTGCCAAAAACTTTCTCTAATACTAGAAGTCCTTTCTTGAAATAAAATTCTGCTTCTTCATATCTTTCTCTTGCCCTGTATAATCCTGCAACATTGTTTAAGAAAGTTACAAAAGAAGGATGATTTTCACCCAAAGTATTTTGACATATATTAATTGCTTCTTTGAAATAACGCTCTGCATCATCATATTGTCCTAACCCCTCTTTTACCAAAGCAATATTATTAAAAGTCATGGCGTTATAGTGATGATTTACCCCATACGTCTTTTCATCAATCTTCAATACTTCTCTGTAAAGTTTTTCAGCTTCTTCATAATTTCCCTCGAGATAATAGATTCCAGCGATATTATTTATGGCCGTTGCAATGTCAGGATGATCGGGACCACAGGCAATCTTCCATATTTCAAATGCCCTCTTATATAGTTTTAGGGCATCGTCATACTGGCCCTTAATCTTGTGTATTTCTGCAAGATTGTTCAAAGAAGAGCCGATATTTGGATCTTTAACATTTTTATTTTGTTCAAAAATATCTATGGCTTTTCTATAAAGAGACTCTGCTTCATTAAATCTCTTCTCTAAGCGGTAAAGATCAGCCAAATTATTATACCCTGTGGCAGTTTCTAGATGATTTTGACCAAAAGCTTTTTCTTTAATCTCTAAAGATCTTTTGTACAAAGGTTCTGCTTCTTTGTATTTGCCTCTTGACACATATATGCCTGCAAGATTGTTTAAACATGTAGCAATTTCGGGATCTTCTGGCCCTAGATTATTTTCCCATATTTCCAATGCATTTATAGAAAGAGATTCAGCCTCGGCAAACTTTCCTTGCACATCATATATCAATGAAAGATTGTTCATAGAAATGGCAACTTTAGTGCTATCTTTCCCGTAGATTTTTTTTGCAATATCGATAGAAAGCTTTGCAAGCTCTGCAGCTTCATTGTACTTACCTTCTCGATAATTTGTTATCGTCTTATAGGTAGTATTGTCCCATAGTGCATCATAGACTTTTTCCTCATTATTAGAGACCAATTCATTACCCCGTGCATAATAATATCTAAAAAACTAAATAGATTTATATTTCTCTATTATATCTTTTAGCTCATTAAATCTAACTGGCTTTCTCAAAACTTCTTTTGCTCCTGCTTCTAAAGCCTTAGAACCTATAGTAGAGCCATAAGCAGTGATTGCAATTATTTTTGCTTTAGGATCAATTTGGATAATCTCTTTAGTTGCATCAATTCCACTTTTCTTTGGAAGTTTTAAATCCATAAGCACTATGTCTGGTTTATGTTCTTTGTAAATAGATATGGCCGATTCCCCATCTGAAGCAGTAAATAAAGTATCTCCTTCTAAAAATTCTTGATAAAATTCAGATAAATCTTTATAATCTTCCACTATTAAGATTTTAGACATAAAATCACTCTGTTATTAAATATCTAGAGGTTTATGATTAACCCCACTTTTTTCTAGTTTTAATATTATTTCTAGACAGTTTGCACTAGTCCAATCTAAATTTTTATTTTTTACTCAAATTTTGGGCGAATTTCCCAAAATTTACCGATGGCTGACGCTAGGCAGA